>NZ_CP018815.1:0-139942 GCF_001922365.1 Enterobacter cloacae complex sp. AR_0002 | reverse complement strand
GAACTACGGCTATCTGATGTGGCGTAAACGCAATTGTGTCTTTCTCTGACAGGAGTCTCTCATGAAATTAATGAATCTGTTTATGGTCATGCTTTTGCTGAACGGACGAGCAGTGTTGGCTGAAACTTCCTCGGTTACAGACAGGGAATGGCTGAAGCAGCAGGAGAACCTCAGCGAACAGCTGCGCCAGCATCCGGATAAACAGCTGCAGCAGGAGCTTGAGGCGCAAATCAGCCGCAATCCTCTGCCCAAATCAGACCGCCAGTTTATCGATAATCTGGTCAGCCAGCAGAAAGCGGCGAATCAGGAAAAACCGTCAGAAGGAGCGCTGTACTTTGTCTCCTTCTCGATACCTGAAGAGGGGCTGAAGCGGATGCTGCACGAAACCCGGCAGTACGGCATTCCGGCGACACTGCGTGGGCTCGTCAATAACGACATGAGAACCACCACTGACGCGGTGCTGCAGCTGGTGAAGGATGGCGTTACCGACGGGGTGCAGATTGACCCGACACTATACACACAGTACGGCATCCGGAGTGTGCCGTCTCTGGTGGTACGGTGTCAGGCCGGGTATGACGTGGTACGCGGTAA
The DNA here is from genome assembly GCF_001922365.1 of Enterobacter cloacae complex sp. AR_0002. Taxonomy (NCBI): domain Bacteria; kingdom Pseudomonadati; phylum Pseudomonadota; class Gammaproteobacteria; order Enterobacterales; family Enterobacteriaceae; genus Enterobacter; species Enterobacter cloacae complex sp. AR_0002. Next base: position 139,351 of record NZ_CP018815.1, on the reverse strand, counting down.
CATTCACGTCAAACAGGCGCTGGAGAAAGTGGCACAGACCGGTGACTGCGCACAGCTGGCCCGGCAAATACTTGATGCGCACTCGAATGCCGCCGGGAGCCAGCCATGAAAGACAGACCGTACTTCATAGCGTTACCGGAAATGGTGAGGGATGAGGGAGGGTGGAAATGAAGACGGTTATTTCCGTGCTGACCGCGCATTTTTTAGTCCTGAGCGCCTTTATCTGGCTGGCATCTCCCGCCTGCGCTGACAGTGGAAGTGACTATAAAGCTGGTTCGGATTTTGCGAAACAGGTGCAGGGCAATGGTCTGAACTCACTGAAAAATTTCAGTGGTGAGCAAAACCTGCCGGGGTATACCGACAACCCTGATCAGACAAAATACTACGGCGGCGTCACTGCCAGCGGAGACAGCTCCCTGAAAAGCGATTCAGCCCTGGAGTTCAGCCAGGGGGACACAGGCAAAGCGATTACGGAGTCGTTCACAAACCGGCCACCGGATCAGATATCTCAGGATGCGCCGTTTATTCAGGCCGCAAAGGATACAGAATCCCGTGCCGACAGCATTGTCGGCGATACCGGACAGTCCTGTACCGCCCAGGTTGTGAACCGCAGTGAGTTCACAAACCATACCTGCGAACGTGATCTGCAGGTGGAAAATTTTTGCACACGGGAAGCGACCCTGAAGGATAACGCCACCACACAGAAAGTTAACCGAACCTATCAGCAGGTGGTGACGCTGAATTATGCCCGGAGTACCCGGCAATGGAGTGGCAACCTGACGATCCCGACCAACGGTCGTCTGCTGAATGCCTCGGTGGATGGTGAGCCTCTGGTGATCCCCTGGATTGAAGAATGCGATTCCGAAGGGAAGGTGCGGGATAGCTGCAAGAGTGCAGTGAGTGAAAGCCTGACCCTCTTTGAACGAACGTTCCCCATTGATGTGATCAACTGGCCACGTTCAGAATCGATGTGTTCAGGCGGTCAGAACACGCATTGTACGAAATATACCTATGACGGGAAGGGGAAGATTCATCAGTCGTTTGGTGTGGACAAAGCGGTCACTGCTGGGCAGAACTTTTCAGTAAGCAAAACATCACGGACCGTATCATCGGCCAGCCAGAAACCCGTACAGGTCACGGTCACCCTGGTGATGGAAGAAACCGAAACCGTCTATGCACCTGAAGTCGTCTGGGTTGAAAGCTGTCCGTTCAGTAAGGATGAAGGAAAAAAAACGGGCGAGGAATGTATCAGTCCGGGAGGAACGCGAACCATCACCCTCGGAGGCAGGGATTACTCGTTCACGGAGGCCTGCTGGAAATATAAGGATACCTGGCTCACGCAGCCGGCGGACAACGGCTCCTGTGAAAGCCTGATGAAAAATACGGCCTGTACTCTGTCATCCCGCCAGTGCGCCTTCTCCAGCGAGGAAGGCACGTGCCTGCATGAATATGCAACGTATTCCTGCGAAACCAGGACGAGTGGCAAGCAAATGATCTGCGGCGGTGATGTCTTCTGCCTTGATGGTGAATGTGACAAAGCCACGTCCGGGAAGAGCAACGACTTTGGGCAGGCGGTGTCTGAGCTGGCGGCACTGGCTGCCGCGGGGAAGGACGTCGCGGCACTGAACGGGGTGGATGTCCGGGCATTCACCGGAAAAGCGAAGTTCTGTAAGAAGTTTGCTGCCGGCTTCAGTAACTGCTGCAAAGACAGCGGCTGGGGCCAGGATGTGGGGCTGGCACGCTGCAGCAGCGAGGAAAAGGCGCTGGCCAAAGCGAAAAAAGACAAGCTGACGGTCAGTATAGGGGAATTCTGCTCTAAAAAGGTTCTGGGGATTTGCCTGGAGAAAAAAAGGAGCTATTGCCAGTTCGACTCAAAACTGGCGCAGATCGTTCAGCAGCAGGGAAGAAACGGTCAGCTGCATATCGGTTTTGGCGGCGCCAGCAGTCCTGACTGTCGGGGCATTACCGTCGCGGAACTCCAGGGGATTGATTTTAACAAGCTGGATTTCACCAACTTTATGGACGACCTGATGAAAAATCAAAAAATACCGGAAAACGATGTGCTCACCAATAAGACCAGAGAACGAATTAAGGAAATCATGAGTCAGCAATCCGCGCAATAAACCATGCTGCCTAATAAAGAGACCGATAATCATGAAAATGAGTTTTCACAAAAAGCCTGTTATTGATTTTGTCCTGAGATTAACGCTAACAATAATCATTATTTCTCCGGTGATTTATTTCTCCTGGGATGCCGTCAAAGGGACGTCGGGAAGTGATTATGTCGAAAGTGTGGTCTTTATTCTTATGGCTGGGTTTGCCATGTCTGTGTGTTATTTGTTTTTCTCAGTCCTGGAGAAAGTTATAAATGCAAGGAAAAGCAAAGATGAATCGATATATCACGATTGAGAAATTTATAGACATTCTGAATGAAGAGAATTTACCCCAGGAGCATCATGTTATGGTGCTGGCTGTTCTTGCGGATATCTCTCTGCATACAGACAGGTTCCTGATTAACTCGTCCGAACTGGTTCAGATGGCCGCTCAGTACTCACCTGCTTTCCAGAAACTGCCAGCGGACCGGCAGGCTTTTATATCTTCAGTACTGAGCATGCCGCCATTCCTTATTATGTGACCAGGAGAGTCAATGGAAGAGAAAAAAGCATACGGGCTGGTCATGGTGTTTGTCGGGGTGTTTGTCTTTCTCCTGGTCAGCATTATGTCGTACAGCCTGTGGCGGGACAGGCAGGTTAACGCATTTATGACAACCAACCGGGCCTGGGGGATCCAGTGCGACACTGTTTCTCAGGCCGCGTGGGTGATCAGGGACGGGGAGCGGGTGGACCTTCAGATAAATTATCTGCCTCTGTACTGCAGCGGTTATCGCTTTGAAGCCCGTGATGATGCAGGAAAGGTACAGCGCCAGCTCGATAAATACAGTGTCTATCAGCATCTGTCACGCCAGTCGCATTAATTCATAAAAGGGTATTTGCCATGCGAACAATACATGCCAGCCATGCTGGCGGGGTGCCTTTGCTGCGCCCTGATGCCGGCTTTCGCCAAAGACGCGGGCTGGCAGTGGTACAACGAGAAACTGAAGCCCCGTGATGAGGACAGGAAAGCCGTACCAGCGGCACCACCGCCGCAAATGGATATTCTGGAGAAACTCGCCACACTCCAGGCGGCCACCAAACGGTCGTTGTACGAAGCCATTCTGTATCCATCGTCTGAAAACTTCGTGAAGTATTTCCGGCTGCAGAACTACTGGACGCAGCAGGCAGGTTTGTTCTCGATGAGTGCGAAGAAAGCCATGCTGGAAAACCCCGAACTCGATTACAACCTGCAGTACAGCCACTACAACGGCACGGTAAAAAACCAGCTCGCTGCCGACTATGCCGAACAGCGACAGGCTATCTCCACCCTCGCACAGCACTACGGCGTGATGTTCTTCTACCGGGGCCGGGAAGCGATCGATGGCCAGCTGGTCCAGGTGATTAAAAATTTTCGCGAAACCTATGGCCTGAGCGTGATACCGGTGTCGGTTGACGGAGTGATTAACCCCATGCTGCCCGACAGCCGGACGGACCAGGGCCAGGCAGAGCAGCTTGGCGTGAAGTTCTTCCCCGCGATGATGCTGGTTAACCCGAAAAGTGGCCAGGTGAAGCCTCTCAGTTACGGCTTTATCAGTCAGGACGACCTGGCGAAACAGTTCCTCTATGTCTCCAGCGACTTTAAACCGAATTTCTAAGGAGTGTGTCATGCGAAATATTCGTTTTCCGGATTTAGATATCACCGGGATGTGGGTGCTGGCCGTGGGCGTGTTTTTCCACCTGATAGCCCGGCTTGTCAGAAAACAGCCTGAGCTGGCCGTCCAGGCCGGGGAAATCTTCGGGCTGGGTATGGTGGTGTTCGGGGGATACCGCATTCTAAACGCCCTGATTGCTGAAGCCGAAAAAGAGGAGAAAGCCTGTGAAAAACAGCCTGATGAACCTCGCTAAGACGCCGCTGGCGGCACTGGCTCTTTCCCTTGCTCTGGCCGGGATGGCACAGGCGGGAACGCTCGATGAGGTGAAGTCGCTCTGGGATCCGCGGGGTATCTCCGGTACTGAAACGGCCTCCCCGCAGAGCGACACTCCCCAGGCGGTGAGCGGGGCATCTCAGCCACGCTGGTTACGACTCAGCAACGGAAAGCAGGTGGACCTGCGCGACTGGAAAGTGGTGCTGTTCATGCAGGGACACTGTCCCTACTGTCATAAATTTGACCCGGTGCTGAAGCAGCTGGCCGGACAGTATGGCTTCTCCGTGTTCTCTTACACCATTGACGGACAGGGTGATGACGCGTTTCCGGAAGCGCTGCCGGCGCCTCCTGACGTGATGCAGACCTTTTTCCCCAATATCCCGGTGGCCACACCGACTACGTTTCTGGTGAACGTAAACACGCTGGCAGCGTACCCGATCCTGCAGGGCGCCACGGATGCACAGGGCTTTATGGCCAGAGTGGATACGGTATTTCAGATGATGCACTGAGTCTCTGTTATATCCGGTCTTAGCAAGTGATTAAGGAAAATAGCCATGAACAAATATATACGTTCGACGGGACTGTATGCGTTTTTATTTCCAGCCAGTTTAAAGGACTCCGGGCAGACAGCAGCAGAAAAAATAGAACAACTGAAGCCGGAATTTATCCACCGGGAAAGGCGTCTGGAAATCTATCTGGAATTATTCATTGTGTTTCTCACTGCAGGTGCTCTGCTGTTATGGATAATGAGATTTTTATTTAATCTCTGCGTGGATGACTGGATAGCCAGCGGTGACCTGCGAGTAAAAGACCTGTGGAATATTATGATGTACGCCATCCCTTATGCGCTGATCGCTGTTGGGGTGGGGTTCTTTGTTGCCGGAGTGACATTAGCAATCCGCAATTTTTTCAGTTATCACCTTAAGACCCTTTTTATTCTGAGAAATGACAGAGTTAAAAAGAATGCTGTGCGTAATGGAGGACAGGATGCGAATTAAACTTCTGTCACTTTTCTGCGGTGCCGCGCTTGGCCTGTCATTTAGCGCCGCCGCCGACGTGAATGGCGACATGAATAACTTCTTCAATAAGCTCGGGTTTGCGTCCAATACCAGCCAGCCACAGGTCTGGCAGGGGCAGGCGGCGGGTTATGCCTCTGGCGGTTCGCTGTATGCCAGAACGCAGGTGAAAACGATCCAGCTGGTCAGCATGACCCTGCCGGATATTAACGCCGGCTGCGGCGGCATCGATGCGTACCTGGGATCGTTCTCCTTTATCAACAGCGAGCAGCTGCAGCGCTTTGGCAAACAAATTATGTCCAACGCCGCGGGTTACTTCTTTGACCTTGCCCTGCAGACCACGGTTCCGGAGATCAAAACCGCAAAGGACTTCCTTCAAAAGATGGCCACTGACATGAACAGCATGAACCTCAGTTCCTGCCAGGCTGCTCAGGGAATTGTGGGTGGCCTGTTTCCTCGTACCCAGGTCGCTCAACAAAAGGTCTGCCAGGACATTGCCGGTGAAAGCAATATCTTTTCGGACTGGGCCGCCTCGCGCCAGGGTTGTACGGTGGGCGGCAAGATGGACAGCGTCCAGGATAAGGCCAGCGATAAAGACAAAGAACGTGTGATGAAAAACATCAACATCATGTGGAATGCCTTATCGAAGAACCGGCTCTTCGACGGCAATAAGGAGCTGAAGGAATTCATCATGACGCTCACCGGTACGCTGATTTTCGGGGAGAACAGTGAAATCACGCCGCTGCCGGCACGCACCACTGACCAGGATCTGATTAGAGCCATGATGGAGGGCGGCACGGCTAAAATCTACCACTGCAATGATTCGGATAAGTGTCTTAAGGTCGTTGCTGATGCGACCGTGACCATCACTTCCAGTAAAGCGCTAAAAAGCCAGATTTCCGCTTTGTTAAGCAGTATCCAGAATAAAGCAGTGGCTGATGAAAAACTGACGGATCAGGAGAAAGGGTTTATCTCCAGCACCACCATTCCGGTATTCAAATACCTGGTCGATCCGCAGATGCTCGGGGTGTCTAACTCACTTATTTACCAGCTGACGGACTATATCGGCTACGACATCCTGCTGCAGTACATTCAGGAACTTATCCAGCAGGCCCGGGCGATGATTTCAACCGGTAATTATCCCCAGTCGACAATGGATATGATCATGGAAAACCTCAATCAGGCGAGTGTCCAGATTGCCGCTTTTCAGTCCCGTGTTCAGGTTCAGCAGGACGCCTTGCTTGTGGTTGACAGGCAAATGAGTTACATGCGCCAGCAGGTCTCTGCCCGCATGATGACCCGCTACCAGAATAACTATCATTTTGGGGGGAATCTGTAATGCTTGAGATATATGCCATTGCTGGCGGCGACTGGTTACGGGGCAACCTGAACGCGATTGCGGCGTTTATGGGGACCAGCACATGGTCGACTATAGAAAAGATGTGTATCGCCATCTCGGTACTCATTGTGGCGGGGAACTGGGTAAAAAAACACAACGTAATGGACCTTATTGGCTGGGTCTTTTCCCTCACCCTGGTCTCTATGCTGGTTGTCATTCGTACCCCTGTGCAGATCATCGATTACAGTAACGTTGCGCAGGTCTATGAAGTCGATAATGTTCCTATTGGTCTTGCCATTCCTGCGTCGCTGACAACGAGGGTGGGAAACGCGCTTATCCAGAGTTATGAGATGGTCTTCGCGCTGCCGGACAGCGTCACGTACAGTAAAACGGGGATGTTATTTGGCAGTAATCTGGTCGCGAAAAGTACGGATTTTTTGTCACAAAATCCTCAGATTACGACGCTGTTTTCCGATTACGTACAAAACTGTGTGATGGGCGATATTTTCCTCAATCATAAGTACTCTTTTGAAGAATTACTGAATTCTCCTGATCCGTATACCCTGATTTTTGCTAACCCGAGTCCACTGCGTGGCGTGTTTGATAAAAACAACCAGTTCCAGACATGCGAGGAGGCCTCACGGGATCTGAAATCGGCTCTTGCGCTGGATACTCAGACAGGCGGTAAAACCTGGAACTACTATGTTCGTCAGCTGTTTGGCGGCAAACCTAATCCCGATCTGCTGTTCAGCCAGATGATTGGCGACAGCTACAATTACTTCTACAGCTCGGGACAGAGCGCCGGGCAGATTATCCGCCAGAACGTCACGATGAACGCCCTGCGCAGCGGGATCCAGAGTTATGCAGCCCGCAGCGGCGATACCGCCAGTCTGGTCAATATCGCTAACACCTCATCCCTTGAAAAGCAGCGGCTGGCACAGGCCACAATGGGGCACCAGGCGCTTCGCACACTTCCGCTGATGCAGACCGTTATCATGGGGATAATGATTGGGATGTTCCCGATCATGGTGATGGCCGCCATGTTTAATATGATGACGCTGCAGGTGTTAAAGGGGTATGTGTTTGCGCTTATCTGGCTGCAGACGTGGCCATTACTGTTCGCCATCCTGAACAGCGCAATGGCCTACTATGCGAAGCAAAATGGCGTCCCGGTTGTTCTCTCTGAGTTGTCGCAGGTTCAGCTCAAAAACTCGGATATTGCGACCACCGCGGGTTATATTGCCGTGATGATACCGCCTTTGTCGTGGGGGATCGTGAAGAGCATGGGAGCCGCCTTCTCCAGTGCCTACAGCCATTTTTCTTCTTCCGGGCTTGGTGCAACATCGCAGGCGGCTTCCGGCGTGGTGGATGGCAATTACTCGTTTGCCAACATGCAGATGGAGAACGTCAGCGGCTACAGCTGGGGTACCAACAGCACAACCAGTTTCGGACAGATGTCGCGGCAGCTGGCGAATGGAGGCATGAGCACGCAGACGCGGGATGGCTCGATGGTCTGGGACAGTGGTGGTGCAATGTCAAAACTGCCGGTGGATATCAACGTCGGTCGTCAGATAGCCAGTGCGCAGCAACAGATGGCCCGTGAGGCTGATGTCCAGGCCGAAAGCGCGCTGCATGGCTATAACAGCAGCGTGACAAGTGCCTGGAATGTTTTAAAGCAGTTTGGTACCAACAGAGGAACCAGTTCCTCAATGACGACTGGAGCAGATAATACAGAGTCGTCGCAAGACACAATGGCTAAAAGTAAGATGTGGAATGCGGTGGTTGCTAATGCAAAAGCAAATAATATATCTAATGAGCAGTCCTTTCAGAATCTCATGGATGAATCCACTAGAGGTACAGTTACAGGTGAAGCCCATGTGGGTGCAAGATGGAGTTCAGGAGATCAGCTTGCTGGTAAAATTGGGAAATTGGCTACAGGCGCCAGTGTAGAAGGTGGCATAAAAGGATCAATAAGTGGGAGCGGCAGCACAGGATCAACTGATACTGTTGGCCAGTCTGGTCGACATTCCAGCGATAGCAGACATGATATAAGTAGTCAGGCCGCTAAAGATTTTAGAGAGGCAAGTGATTATCTTGTTAGCCATAAAACTAATACTTCAGGTAATATAACTGATAACAATGCAAGCTCTCGTGTCGATCAGTTTGCTGCTTCACTTTCTAGTGCTAAAAATAGTTACGACCAGTACACAACCAGTAGAACACGCAGCCATGAATATAGTGAAATGGCTTCAAGAACTGAGAGTTTGACTGGCCAGATGAGCGAGAATCTCACTCAGCAATTTGCGAACTTTGTTCAGCATCGTGCTCCACAGGATGCTGAGGCCATTCTGACCAATACAAGCTCTCCTGAAATTGCAGCGCAGCGTGAGATGCTGGCACGAGAGTTTGTGAAAGCTCAAGTAGAACCACGAATCGACAGTTCCTTTGAACAAGGAAGAAATGATATAGGTAATGGTATGGCAAGTGTTTCCGGGACGCCAGGTGACCAAACTGTTGTTAGCGATTTTGGCAAGCACAGTGGTGATATTGAGTCAATGTCACGAAATTCTGGTATTAAAGAGAACGTAAGAAATCAAGTGGATTCTATGGTGGAAGATAACACCAGGATAAATAATGCTGGTAAAATCAATATCAAAGAGCAAGGTGAAGGGATTAAACAACAGAATGCGGATTTTGAGATGTTACATAAAAAAGAAGGAAATGACTTTAATGAGCGATATAATAAGGAATTGAATGGTCAAGTGAACAATCCACTAAGCAACACGACTGAGGAGTTCAGGAAGAAGGCTGAAGAATCTGCAAGGAAAATGGATGGTAAATTACCATAAAAGGGTATAAACATGATTACTAACAAACAGATACTTACTGAGGTCGAGCAACTGTCACGTCTATTCAAAGATGGGGAAGCTGATATTCCTTCAATGTGGAATTGCTTCTGGCCAGGCCTTGCTGCAATGTTTTGGCTACTATTATGGCCTATCGCCATGTTTAGTTATAAGTTATTTTTTGTAGAATTACCAAATGCAGCTCAGATGGGGATAGCAGCTTCTGTATTGGTGGCTTTTGTTGCTGGGTTGTTTATGATGTTGTATATAGTAAATTTCAGAGCATTGTACCTCTCCATTCCTGACACATATCGTAAACAATCAGCATTATGTCAGTTTATAGTAGGTAAGGCTAAATTTTACTGTCGTGTATACTTATTGACGTATGTTTTTTTAATTATCTCTTGTACCTATCCGGTTTATGGGGCTATATACTCGACGGTATTATTTATTTGTTTCTCATTTTGTTTGATGCAAATTGTTAATGTTGATTTGAGCCGTTATCAACTTACAGCCTTAACATCGCTTCTCGAGACCTTCAAGACAAGTAAGAGTGAAAAATAAGCACCGCATAGCCTATTAATTCTGGTAGTTTGTTAATAGGCTAAAAGTTCATGCGTGAAATCATTAGTCTATTAACATTGATAAGTTTCCACTCAAATTAAAAGTTGGATATAGTATCTGCGCATTCTGGATGCAGAAATGGAATGTGTATGTCTCATAATGATTATGGTACAAGGAATTTGTATGCAATTTAATAAATTGATGACTGTTATGGTTGTCAGCTCTGCGCTGGCGTTGTCTGGATGTAGTGCAATGGGAACCGCTATTAAAAAGAGAAATCTGGAAGTGAAAACCCAGATGAGCGAAACAATCTGGCTGGAACCTTCAAATAATAAGACGGTTTATCTGCAAATCAAAAATACCTCCGATAAGGATATGAGTGGCCTGCAGGCAAAAATTGCCAGCGCCGTCACTTCAAAGGGATATCAGGTCGTCAGTAACCCGGATACGGCGGGCTACTGGATCCAGGCTAATGTGCTCAAGGCCGATAAAATGGACCTTCGTGAATCTCAGGGTTGGTTAAGCCGGGGTTATGAGGGGGCAGTGACTGGCGCCGCTCTTGGGGCGGGGATTACCGCTTACAACTCCAGTTCTGCGGGAGCGACCCTGGGGGTAGGGCTTGCAGCCGGTCTGGTGGGGATGGCGGCTGACGCGATGGTGGAAGATGTGAACTACACCATGATCACCGATGTTCAGATCGCGGAAAGAACCAAAACACAGGTTCAGACTGATAACGTGGCCGTATTACGTCAGGGAACATCTGGCGCAAAAGTGCAGACAAGTACGGAAACGGGTAATCAGCATAAATACCAGACTCGCGTCGTCTCTAACGCTAATAAAGTTAACCTCAAGTTCCCTGAAGCCCAGCCTGTTCTTGAAGACCAGCTGGCAAAATCGATCGCTAATATTCTGTAAGCGTTCTATTCCACGGCCCGGGTACTCCGGGCCAGACTGGCATCACCTTTCTGGCGTGTCAGAATTCATTCGTCAAATAATCAGTTAATTCCACATCTAAACGGTGAACAGTTGCGCAATTTATTTGTGCATCTGTGAGGCGTTGCCGCCTTCGGCGGAGTTTTTCGTCTTTATTTGAACAGAGGTTATTTATGACAATATCTGAGCCTGTCAGGTCTCTTAATACACATGAACTGATGCCTGGCGATATTTACCCACATCCTGCAGTGGGGGAAAGTTATTCCCTGTCACATTGCGAGGTCTGTTCTCTCTTCAGTGACCACTTCATGTATATCTGCAGCGCGTTAGTTATTCTTCTACTTGTTTTCATTGCAGGTGTATTTTTTAGAAAATTAATGACGTCTTCCACGGGGCGTAAGCGAGACACGGTGTCAGTTATTCCCGATACAAAGCCAGAAGCACAGAGCAAACCGGAATACTTCCATCTTTCCATATGTGTGGAAGGCCCGGCCAGCACGGATGACTCCGCCTTGTCCTCTCTTGCCTCCCGTGTTGTCCGCGAAGCAGAAAATCTGTATATCCCCGGCGTCAATCGCCGCGACAGCGCTGACGACGTGTTTGCCTGGTCCGTGCAGACTCAGTTTCCTTCTGACAGGCTCTTCGGCACACGGATTTTCCCGTCGACCGGCTGGTTTGAACGTCCGGATATGATTAAACCTCCGGTGAAATGCTACTGCGTCTGCCTGCAGTACACGGCTGAAACATTGCCATCCACACTGCATGCCCTGGTCGATGAGGCCGGACGGCAGGTGGCGAAGTCGTATATTAAAGGCGGGCACTGCCCTGGCTCAGAGGGCTATTCCTTCTGCATAACCTCTTAATAGCAATAAGTATCCGGCCTGGTCATCTATGGATCCGGGCATGACTGTAATCCTGTTTTCTGTGCCGGTGTATTTCCGCTGATTAATTTGTCCTTCCGACCCTAATACTTTACTGACGGATTAGTGCCATGAGTTTCAATGCCAAAGATATGACGCAGGGCGGTCAGATCGCCAATATGCGCTTTCGCATGTTTGGTCAGATTGCCAATATTATTTTCTACGTGCTGTTTATTTTATTCTGGGTGCTGTGCGGACTGATGCTGATGTACCGGCTCAGCTGGCAAACCTTTGTGAACGGCTGCGTATACTGGTGGTGTACGACGCTGGGTCCGATGCGCGATATTATTCGTTCCCAGCCGGTATACACCATTCAGTATTACGGCCAGTCGCTGGAATATACCTCAGAACAAATCCTGGCCGATAAATATACTATCTGGTGCGGAGAGCAGCTGTGGACTGGTTTCGCCTTTGCTGCCGTGGTTTCTCTTGTTATCTGTATCGTGACGTTCTTCATCGCCAGCTGGGTGCTGGGCCGCCAGGGGAAACAGCAGAGTGAGGATGAGAACACCGGCGGGCGCCAGCTTTCCGATAAGCCCAAAGAAGTGGCCCGCCAGATGAAGCGTGATGGAGTGGCCTCCGATATTAAGATTGGCGACCTGCCTATTCTTAAAAACTCCGAAATTCAGAACTTCTGCCTCCACGGTACCGTGGGTTCCGGTAAATCCGAAGTTATACGCCGGCTACTGAACTACGTGCGTGCCCGGGGCGATATGGCCATCATTTACGATCGCTCCTGTGAGTTCGTCAAAAGCTATTACGACCCGTCACTGGATAAAATCCTCAACCCGCTGGACTCGCGCTGTGCAGCCTGGGATTTGTGGAAAGAGTGCCTGACGCTGCCGGACTTCGACAACATCTCCAACACCCTTATCCCGATGGGTACCAAAGAAGATCCGTTCTGGCAGGGCTCCGGTCGCACTATCTTTGCCGAAGGCGCGTATCTGATGCGCGAAGACGACGATCGGAGCTACGAGAAGCTGGTCGATACCATGCTGTCCATTAAGATCGACAAGCTGCGCGCCTATCTGCAGAACACGCCGGCAGCGAACCTGGTTGAAGAGAAAATTGAGAAAACCGCCATCTCCATTCGAGCTGTGCTGACCAACTACGTCAAGGCTATTCGCTACCTGCAGGGCATTGAGAAGAACGGCGAGCCGTTCACTATCCGGGACTGGATGCGCGGCGTCCGTGAGGACCGACCCAATGGCTGGCTGTTTATCTCCTCCAATGCTGACACCCATGCCTCCCTGAAGCCGGTTATCTCGATGTGGCTGTCGATTGCCATCCGCGGCCTCCTGGCGATGGGCGAGAACCGTAACCGGCGTGTGTGGATCTTCGCTGACGAACTTCCCACGCTGCACAAGCTGCCGGACCTGGTCGAAATCCTCCCGGAGGCGCGTAAATTTGGTGGTTGTTATGTGTTCGGTATTCAGTCTTATGCCCAGCTGGAAGACATCTATGGCGTTAAGCCTGCCGCCACGCTCTTTGACGTGATGAACACCCGGGCCTTCTTCCGCTCCCCGAGTAAAGAGATTGCGGAGTTTGCTGCCGGTGAAATTGGTGAGAAGGAAATCCTCAAGGCCAGCGAGCAGTACTCCTACGGTGCTGACCCGGTGCGTGATGGTGTATCGACCGGGAAAGAAAAAGAGCGGGAAACGCTGGTCAGTTACTCCGATATTCAGACGCTGCCTGACCTGTCCTGCTATGTCACGCTGCCCGGGCCGTATCCGGCCGTGAAACTGGCCCTCAAATACAAACCGCGTCCGAAAATTGCCGAGGGATTTATTCCTCGCACTCTCGATGCGCGGGTGGATGCGCGGCTCAGTGCGTTGCTTGAAGCGCGGGAAGCTGAAGGCAGTCTTGCCAGGGCACTTTTCACGCCGGATGCGCCGGCATCCGGGCCCGCTGATACAAACAGTCACGCCGGTGAACAACCTGAGCCGGTCAGTCAGCCTGCGCCAGCAGACATGACAGTATCTCCGGCACCGGTAAAAGCGCCGCCGACAACGAAGATGCCGGCAGAGGAACCTTCCGTCAGAGCAACGGAGCCTTCCGTCCTGCGGCTCACGACCGTACCGTTGATCAAGCCAAAAGCAGCCGCTGCTGCCGCTGCAGCCGCAACAGCATCCTCTGCCGGTACCCCTGCTGCAGCTGCAGGCGGGACAGAACAGGAGCTGGCGCAGCAGTCTGCGGAACAGGGACAGGACATGCTGCCGGCCGGCATGAACGAGGACGGTGTCATCGAGGACATGCAGGCGTATGACGCCTGGCTGGCAGATGAGCAGACACAGCGGGATATGCAGCGGCGTGAAGAGGTCAATATCAACCACAGCCACCGCCACGATGAACAGGATGATGTCGAGATTGGAGGGAACTTCTGATGATGTCGATTGGCTCCGTTAAATCAGCGGGCAGTGCCGGTAATTACTATACGGATAAGGATAATTACTACGTCATCGGGAGCATGGACGAACGCTGGCAGGGTAAGGGGGCTGAGGCGCTGGGGATCGACGGGAAAGCCGTGGATAAGGCGCTGTTTACGGAACTGCTGAAAGGGAAGCTGCCGGATGGCAGCGACCTGACCCGGATACAGGACGGCGCCAACAGGCACCGGCCCGGTTATGACCTGACCTTCTCGGCCCCCAAAAGCGTGTCGGTCATGGCGATGCTGGGCGGCGATAAACGCCTTATCGATGCCCACAACCAGGCGGTAACCGAAGCGGTGCGGCAACTGGAGACGCTGGCCGCGACCCGGGTCATGACGGACGGTAAAAGCGAAACGGTGCTGACCGGAAATCTGATTGTGGCGAAATTCAACCACGACACGAACCGTAACCAGGAACCTCAGATACACACCCATGCCGTCGTCATTAACGCCACGCAGAACGGGGACAAATGGCAGTCTCTCGGCACAGATAAGATCGGTAAAACAGGTTTTATCGAGAACGTGTACGCGAACCAGATAGCGTTCGGGAAGCTTTACCGGGAGGCGTTCAAACCCCTGGTTGAGAAGCTTGGCTATGAGACGGAAGTTGTGGGCAAACACGGGATGTGGGAGATGAAAGGGGTCCCTGTGGAACCGTTCTCCACCCGGTCTCAGGAGGTCAGGGAGGCCGCAGGGCCCGATGCCTCCCTGAAGTCACGGGATGTGGCCGCGCTCGATACCCGCAAGTCGAAAGAAGCCATCGATCCGGCAGAGAAGATGGTGGAGTGGATGAACACGCTGAAGGAGACCGGGTTTGACATCCGGGGGTACCGTGAGGCCGCCGATGCGCGAGCCGCAGAGCTGGCCCGTGCACCTGCCGCGCCGGTGAACACTGACGGTCCGGATATCACGGATGTGGTGACGAAAGCGATTGCCGGTCTCAGCGACCGCAAGGTGCAGTTCACGTATGCCGACCTGCTGGCACGCACGGTCGGCCAGCTGGAGGCGAAGGACGGTGTGTTTGAGCTGGCGAGAAAGGGCATCGATGCCGCCATTGAACGGGAGCAGCTTATCCCTCTCGATCGCGAGAAAGGCCTGTTCACCTCAAACATCCACGTTCTCGATGAACTCGCCGTCAAAGCCCTGAGTCAGGAGGTGCAGCGCCAGAATCATGTCTCCGTCACGCCCGATGCGTCTGTGGTGCGCCAGGTTCCTTTCAGCGATGCCGTCAGCGTGCTGGCGCAGGATCGCCCGGTAATGGGTATCGTTTCCGGTCAGGGCGGTGCAACCGGCCAGCGGGAGCGGGTGGCCGAGTTAACCCTGATGGCCCGGGAGCAGGGGCGTGACGTCCATATCCTGGCGGCCGATAACCGCTCACGTGATTTTCTCGCCGGTGATGTGCGTCTGGCCGGGGAAACGGTGACCGGTAAATCCGCCCTGCAGGACGGAACGGCGTTTATTCCGGGCGGAACACTCATCGTGGATCAGGCGGAGAAGCTGAGCCTGAAGGAAACGATTTCCCTGCTCGATGGCGCGATGCGCCATAACGTGCAGGTCCTGCTCTCCGACAGCGGGAAGCGCAGCGGGACCGGCAGCGCGCTGACGGTGCTGAAGGACAGCGGCGTGAATACGTATCGCTGGCAGGGTGGCCATCAGACCACCGCCGACATCATCAGTGAACCGGATAAAGGAGCACGCTACAGCCGGCTGGCACAGGAGTTTGCCGTCAGCGTGCGTGAAGGGCAGGAAAGCGTGGCCCAAATCAGCGGGACGCGTGAACAGAGCGTACTCAACGGCCTCATCCGTGACTCCCTCAGACAGGAGGGGGTGCTGGGTGAGAAAGACACGACCATTACAGCCCTGACGCCGGTGTGGCTGGACAGCAAAAGCCGGGGCGTGCGGGATTATTACCGGGAGGGGATGGTGATGGAACGCTGGGATCCGGAGACCCGGACGCACGATCGCTTTGTCATTGACCGGGTGACCGCGAGCAGCAATATGCTGACCCTTAAAGACCGGGACGGGGGCCGTCTGGATCTGAAGGTTTCCGCGGTCGACAGCCAGTGGACGCTGTTCCGGGCAGAGACACTGCCGGTGGCAGAGGGGGAACGTCTGGCGGTGCTCGGGAAGATACCGGACACACGCCTGAAGGGCGGGGAGAGCGTCACGGTGATGAAAGTGGAGGAGGGGCAGCTGACGGTACAGCGGCCGGGGCAGAAAACCACGCAGACCCTGGCCGTGGGCGCGGGCGTGTTTGACGGTATTAAAATCGGCCACGGCTGGGTGGAAAGTCCCGGCCGGTCGGTTAGCGAGACGGCAACGGTCTTTGCGTCGGTGACGCAGCGTGAGCTGGATAACGCCACCCTCAACCAGCTGGCGCAGAGCGGAAGTCACCTCCGGCTGTACTCGGCGCAGGATGCGGCGCGCACGACGGAGAAGCTGTCGCGGCATACCGCCTTCAGCGTGGTCTCAGAGCAGCTGAAGGCCCGATCCGGCGAGACGGACCTGGATGCGGCCATTGCGCAGCAGAAGGCCGGACTGCATACCCCGGCAGAACAGGCCATTCACCTGGCCATCCCGCTGCTTGAGAGCCAGGACCTGACCTTCTCCCGGCCCCAGTTGCTGGCGACGGCAATGGAAACCGGGGGCGGGAAGGTTTCGATGGCGGACATCGACACGACCATTCAGGCACAAATCAGGTCGGGGCAGTTGCTGAATGTACCGGTGGCGCACGGCTACGGCAATGACCTGCTGATTTCCCGTCAGACCTGGGACGCCGAAAAAAGCATCCTGACCCACGTGCTGGAAGGTAAAGGCGCGGTGGCCCCCCTGATGGACCGCGTGCCGGCCAGTCTGATGACGGACCTGACCGCCGGACAGCGGGCGGCGACCCGGATGATTCTGGAAAGCACGGATCGGTTCACGGTGGTTCAGGGGTATGCCGGGGTGGGGAAAACCACCCAGTTCCGGGCAGTCATGAGTGCCATCAGTCTGCTGCCGGAAGAGACCCGTCCGCGCGTCATCGGTCTGGCGCCGACGCATCGCGCGGTCGGGGAAATGCAGAGTGCCGGCGTGGAGGCGCGCACGACGGCGTCGTTCCTCCACGACACGCAGCTGCTGCAGCGCAATGGCCAGACACCCGATTTCAGCAACACCCTGTTCCTGCTCGACGAGAGCTCAATGGTGGGGCTGGCCGATATGGCAAAAGCCCACTCCCTCATCGTCGCCGGCGGTGGGCGGGCGGTGTCCAGTGGGGATAACGACCAGCTGCCGCCCATCGCGCCGGGCCAGCCGTTCAGGCTGACGCAGCAGCGCAGCGCCGCCGACGTTGCCATCATGAAAGAGATTGTACGCCAGATGCCTGAGCTGCGACCGGCGGTCTACAGCCTGATTGAGCGGGATGTGCACCGCGCCCTGACCACCATCGAGCAGGTCACGCCGGAGCAGGTGCCGAGAAAAGAAGGCGCCTGGGCGCCGGGCAGTTCTGTGGTGGAATTCACGCCAAAGCAGGAAAAGGCGATAGAAAAGGCGCTGAGCGAGGGGAAAACCCTGCCGGAAGGTCAGCCCGCGACGCTCTACGAGGCGCTGGTGAAGGACTATACCGGACGGACCCCGGAGGCACAGTCGCAGACGCTGGTGATCACCCATCTGAATAAGGACCGGCGGGCGCTGAACAGTCTGATCCATGACGCACGGCGGGAGAACGGGGAAACCGGCAAAGAGGAAATCACCCTGCCGGTGCTGGTCACGAGTAACATCCGTGACGGTGAACTGCGCAAACTGTCGACCTGGACGGCTCACAAGGAGGCGGTGGCGCTGGTTGATAACGTATACCACCGTATCAGCAAGGTGGATAAGGCTAATCAGCTGATCACCCTGACAGACAGTGAAGGAAAGGAGCGATATATCTCACCCCGGGAGGCATCGGCAGAAGGCGTCACGCTCTATCGTCAGGAAAAGATAACCGTGTCTCAGGGGGACCGAATGCGCTTCAGCAAAAGTGACCCGGAGCGCGGCTATGTGGCCAACAGTATCTGGGAGGTGCAGTCTGTTTCGGGTGACAGTGTCACGCTGTCTGATGGCAAACTCACCCGTACGCTGACCCCGAAGGCGGATCAGGCGCAGCAGCATATCGACCTCGCCTACGCCATTACGGCCCACGGCGCCCAGGGGGCCAGCGAACCGTATGCCATCGCGCTGGAAGGGGTGGCCGGTGGTCGGGAACAGATGGCCAGCTTTGAGTCTGCCTATGTGGCGTTATCCCGCATGAAACAGCATGTTCAGGTCTACACCGACAACCGTGAGGGCTGGATAAAGGCCATCAAGCATTCACCTGAGAAAGCGACGGCGCACGATATTCTTGAACCCCGTAACGACCGGGCGGTGAAAACAGCCGATCTGCTGTTCGGGCGGGCAAGGCCACTGGATGAAACCGCCGCGGGCCGGGCAGCCCTGCAGCAGTCCGGTCTGGCACAGGGAAGTTCACCAGGAAAATTCATTTCTCCGGGGAAAAAGTACCCTCAGCCGCATGTGGCGCTGCCGGCATTTGATAAAAACGGGAAAGCCGCCGGTATCTGGCTCAGCCCGCTGACCGATCGGGACGGACGGCTGGAGGCTATCGGCGGAGAGGGACGAATTATGGGCAATGAAGACGCCCGGTTCGTGGCGCTGCAGAACAGCCGCAACGGTGAAAGCCTGCTGGCCGGGAATATGGGGGAGGGCGTCAGAATGGCCCGCGACAATCCCGATACCGGGGTGGTGGTGCGGCTGGCCGGTGATGACCGCCCCTGGAACCCCGGGGCCATGACCGGTGGGCGGGTATGGGCTGAACCGGCGCCGGTGGCTCCGGTACCGCAGGCCGGGGCTGACATTATCCTCCCGCCAGAGGTACTGGCACAGCGGGCGGCAGAAGAACAGCAGCGCCGGGAAATGGAAAAACAGGCGGAACAGACTGCCCGGGAAGTGGCCGGGGAGGCGCGTAAAGCCGGCGAGCCGGCGGACCGGGTGAAAGAGGTTATCGGGGACGTCATTCGCGGACTGGAGCGTGACCGGCCGGGTACGGAGAAAACGACGCTACCGGATGATCCTCAGTTCCGGCGCCAGGAGGAGGCGATTCAGCAGGTGGCCTCAGAACGTCTGCAGCGTGAGCGTCTGCAGGCTGTGGAGCGGGACATGGTTCGTGACCTTAACCGCGAGAAAACCCTCGGGGGCGACTGACGCGCCTGCGGCTTGTCTGCTCCGGCAGCCTCCCCGATTAAAATCGGGCAGTCTGCCGGAGCGCTAAAAGGAAAAAAAACATGAGAGCACAACACACATTTCCAGGTGCGACAGACCGCTGGCTTCATCGCCTGCTGACCTGGACACCGGGACAAACGGATATGATTAAAACGGTCGCACTGGTACTGATGGTGACTGACCACACCGGCTTACTGCTGGCCGGAAACAATGAAGTGATGCGCCTGCTGGGACGGGGCTGTTTTCCACTGTTCGGTCTGGCATGGGGAATGAATCTGGCCCGGCACGCGGAAATACGCCAGTCGCAGCTCAACAGCCTGTGGGTCTGGGCGCTGGTTGCCCAGGTGTCGTTTATGCTCATCGGGTACCCGTGGTATACCGGGAATATTCTGTTTGCCTTTGCCGTTACGGGCCAGGTCCTGCGGTGGGTCAGCCAGCCGTCCTGGTCTTACACCCTCCCGGCGGCTGGACTGCTGGTCGCCTGGATACCCCTGTCGACCGCCAGCTACGGCATGGCCGGAGTGGGTATGCTCACCGCCAGCTGGCTGCTTTGTCGCGCACAGCATGCACCGGAACGGCTGGGATACGGGGTGTTGTGGGCCCTCATGGTGTTGCTGATGAATATGAATGACCTGAGTGAATCAGTGGCCGGGCTGGCGATTGCGCTGCTGGCGCTGATGGTGTGTTCATCTGCCGGAGAACGTGTGAAACGCTTCTGGCCACGGCAGTTCTTCGTGATGTTCTATGCCGTTCACCTGGCGGTACTGGGTATTGTCGTCTCGATGTAAAAAAAAACCGGACACAGGTCCGGGGGGCGGGCACATTGCCCGTAAACGTGACAAAGGGGACATCATCGTTGTGTCCACTGCATTGCGAGGTGAAACGATGATACCGTTAGCGTATCGTATACCTCAGACCTGTAGCTTTTATTGATATGGCCCCTTATGAGTGAAGAAAAACGCCCTGTACTGAGCCTGAAACGAAAACCGGCGGAGAACAGTACGGCACCCGCGGAGGCGACACCTGTCCCTGGTGTGGTGCGCCGTAAGAAGGTCGTGGTGGTTTCGTCCCCGCCGGCCTGGAAGGCAAAGAAAGAGAAACTTGAGAAGGTTAAACAAGCGGCAGAAGCCGCCGCGCGTAACGCGGCGCCGGCGCCGGTTAAAGCAGTAAAGACGCCACCTCCGGTGCGTTATCTTCGCCTGCTGCCGCCGGAACAGGCCATTATGACCCTGAAGGCGTTCTGGCCACAGCTGTTCGACGGAAACTCCCCCCGTCTGCTGGCGACGGGCATGCGCGAACAGCTGTTTGCCGACATTGTGAACCGCGACCTGCCGCTGTCGCATAAACAGGTGATTAAGTGCCTGAAGAGTCTGACCCGGTCTGCGGGCTATCTGTCCCGGATGAAGGTGGGGGCCTCCCGCTATGACCTGCAGGGAAATGCTGTGGCCACCGTCACTGCTGAAGAAGCGCAGTACGCCAGTGAGCGCATGATGAAGGAGCTGCTGCGAGCTGAACGAAAGATGAGTCAGACCCTTTAATTATATTTACCCAATCCTGATAATTATACCTGGGAATCCTCAGCTAATAGATGGAACGAAAATTAGCTGAGGGTATGCCTGAAATAGCAACAGGTATTCATTTTATATTTGCCGCATTACAGGCTGCGGCATCATAACTGTCCGTGCAGACAGATTCTGGATGACGATGACTGAAAAAATTATTGCTCTCGTAGATTATGAAAATATTGGTACACTTGAAAGTGTCCGTCTGTCCCGTTATGAACGTCTTATTTTATTTACCGGGCCTCAGCAGGAGTTTATACGTTTTCCAGCTGTAACGTATGCAGGTGATATATCGATAAGCGTATTCCAGGTTGCGAATGTGTCAAAAAATAATGTGGACTTCCATCTGGTGTTTGAGCTGGGAAGACTTAGCGCGACTGCGCCGAAAGAGACGATATTCCATATTATCTCGAATGATAAAGGCTATGATGGCGTCATTGCCGGGCTATGCAGGGCGGGGAGACGATGTTGCCGTATATCATCACCTTGCTCTGCAGAGAAACCGAAGGCGGCATCTATGGTAATCAGTAACGATGAAGTGCTGCACCTGACCGATAAAGTCCAGTCATTAAGTAAAAAATCTGCAGGGAACCGCCCGGCGAATACTTCATCCCTGATGAACTATATTAAATCCCTGTCCGGTAATACAAAAGGCATGGCGCTTTATGGTCGCGTTAAAGAGGAATTAATCAGGCGAGGTGTGATAGCGGTGTATGAGAAAACTGTGGTCTGGCGATAATGAAATTAGGACGGCGGTAAAGGTTATTTTTATCTAAAAAGGAATCAATATGTTTAAATATTTTATTCTGCGCGCACAGCAGCAGCTGTTCTGTTATTTCTGCGGCATCTTGCTTGCGCTGGTTCTGATGCTTCTGTTGTCTCCTGTTTCCCGTGGGAGTGAATTTTATCTGGTTGCGTTGTCTGTTGCGCTGTTCTGGGCCGGGCTTGCCCTGTACACCCGTCACACCGACCGGATGAGAAAGCCGGAGGTCTCACCGCAGGTACATATCCGCGACGGTATTCAGGTGGTGGCCATGCTGCCGCGCCATGAAAAGGCCCGTCTGGAGTGGGAAATTCTGCAGGATGCGGACGTGTATCGCCGTCAGATGCTTGCCCTTCTGGACCTGGTTCAACGGTGCGTCAGCCGGGGGCTGATATACGCGCCGGCGGTGATGCTGGCTGGTCTGTGCTTTCTTGCCTGGGGATTTCCGCAGGATGCTGTTCGGGTCTTCAGCGCCCTGCGGGAAATGCCCGCCACAGACCTTGTGCATCAGACCGGATTTGTCCTGCGCTACGTCCTGCTGATTTCCGTCATGTCGGCTCTGATTGCCGATGTTCTGGCCGGGAGAGGATTGCCGAACGCCTTTCGCCGCGCATTGCTGGACAGGCTGCCGGCAGAGGCAAAGGAATAAACAGCATGGCGAAAATACTAATGATGGCAGGCAGTACCATTGTTGTGCTGAGTCTGCTGGGGTTTCTGGTTCTGCTTCTGAAAGGACGGGCCGTAACGAAGACATCTCCGGTCCTGATGTCACTGAAAGCTCTGGGTATTCGCCCCTCGGAGGCAGAGCAGCGATTGTGTCGCCAGCGGGTCTGGGTGGGAAATGACTCGCTCATGACACCACGGGAACAACACTTTTACCGGGCACTGCTGAGGCATACCAGCCGTAAGCGCTGGCTGTTATGCCCGCAGGTCCGGGTGGCGGATATTGCCACACTCGCTCCCCACATCCGGCCACGTTCCCGGACCTGGTGGCAACTCTTCCGCATGGCGTCTCAGTGGCACTGCGACGTGGTCATTGTTGATATCCGCACCTTTGCTGTCGTTGGCGCGATTGAACTTGATGACGCCTCACATCTTAAAAAACAGCGTATCCGGCGCGACATCCTGCTGGAAGAGGTACTGAGGCAGGCGGGTATCCCGCTGCTGCGCGACCGGGACTCAGAGAAACTGGTCAGGCGAGTCAGTGAGTTTCTGAAATACCGTGAAGCTGAAACCGACGAAATATCTGCATCCGGCACAGCTTTACCGACAGCGCATACTGAACGCCGGGAGGACGAAAAATGATTGTGCCCGTAGAGGTTGACCGCGATGCGCGGGGCTACTGGACACACCCGGCGTTAATCCGGAGTTGCTGCCAGACCACGCCACAGCTGATGTGGTGGTTGCGCGTCCAGAAGCTGGAGTGCTTCGTGATGAGTATGCGTGACGAGTCTACAGAGGCATTCTGTGCCGGATGGGATGATGGCCCGCCTGACGCTTCAGCATGGGAGCTGGTTCCTCCGCCCGGTAAGGGTTGGTTTCTTGGTTCAGTACATCCACGGGAGGAGGGGCCGGAATGCTACTGGTTCCGTCATACCACAAAAGCCTGACGCCTCCGCAGGGCGTCGTTGTCCAACCCCGGAGGCGGGGAAAAACCAGTTTCCCCCGCCCCCGGCGTTTCTGAATTCATCCAGTGAAGGAAATACTGTGAAAGTAAATCGTACTCTCCTCAGATGGTGTCTGCCCGGACTGGTCAGCCTGAGCCTGTGCGCACCCGTACCGGCCGTTTATGCCGCGAACATCGAGACCGGATTTTCCCCGGAAGGAACCGCCCTGCAGCTGGTTCTGAAAACCATTACGACCGCACAACAGGAAATCCGGCTGATGGGCTATTCGTTCACGTCTCCGGAGGTGGTCAGGGCGCTTGTCGGAGCAAAACGCCGGGGCGTGGATGTGAAAGTCGTTCTGGACCACAAAGCCAATACCGGCGAGCGTAACAAGGCCAGCCGTGCAGCCATGAATCTGCTGATCAGCGCGGGTATACCGGTCCGGACGGTGGATACCTACAAGATCCTGCACGACAAAGTGATTATCGCTGACGGGCGTAATACGGAGGTCGGTTCGTTCAACTTCAGTCGCGCCGCCGATCGTGCCAATTCAGAGAACGTGCTGGTCGTGTGGGATGACCCTGTTGTTGCTCAACGCTATCTGCAGCACTGGTCGTCACGCTGGTCGAAGGGAACGGACTGGAAACAGACGTACTGATAACGCCTTAAACGATCCCCGGACGTAAACCGTGCGCCAACGCGGGTTACGTCCATAAAGTCAGTCGCTGATTTAAAAATTCTGTAGTATCCTCTGCAAACAATGCATGTTGAATTGCTGAGGAGGCAGAGATGTCGCAGATTGAAAATGCTGGAACTTCCTCATCGAAAACGAAACGAGTCAATCGAAAAAGGCAACCTTTATCGGGAGCAGAGAAACAGAAAATGTTTGTTTCCCGTAAAAAAGAAACGCATAAAGCAATTAATGTCTTTATCGATAAACAACTTAAAGATGATCTTGTCCAGCTGTGTGAAACCACAGGATTGACTCAGACTCAGATGATTGAACGCTGGATTCAGAGTGAAAAAGCCCGTATTTTCAACCCATAATTCGGTCACTAAGTAACTTTGTTGATAGTCATTCAGCTAAATGCTAGATTGATGATCGTTTAAAGAATGTTGATGGCTGGCCACGCCTTAAGGTGGCAGGGAACTGGTTCTGATGAGGTATCTACCCGGGACCAGAAAAGAGAAAACCCACTAATCTTCTGAAACTTGGCGGATTCGTAGATTAAGTGGGTTGTCATTAAAACTGCATAGAAGCTGTTGCTCTATGCAGGGAGTATAGTTTTATGCTCAGAAAACTGCAATACCCGTTTCTGTGTCATTTGCTCCTTCCGTGCAACATAAGCGCGGGAAGGTGTGACTGAACAACACAATCCGCAGCACTGGAGTCAGCTGGATACGGAAGAACAGATCCGTTTCTGGCAGGGCATTGATGATGGTCACGTCGGGTCTTTTCTGGTTTCTCCGGAGAAGAAACGTACCCGTCGCCGTCGCGGTGAACACTCCACTAAACCCAAATGCGAAAACCCGTCCTGGTTCCGGCCGTCTCACTATAAGGCGCTGGGTGGCCAGCTGGGGCACGCCTATAACCGTCTGGTGGAAAAAGACCCGGCCACGGGTCAGTGCAGACTTCGCATGCACATGTCACTGCATCCTTTCTACGTCCAGGAACGGCAGCGCGCGGGGCGCAGATATGCTTTTCGCCCGGAAAAACAACGTCTTCTCGATGCGCTCTGGCCGGTACTGGTCAGCTTCTGCGATGCCGGTAAACACACGGTAGGAATGAGTGTGTCCAGACTGGCCAGAGAACTCAGCCCGAAAGATGCCCGGGGGGAAGTGATTTCCGGTACGGAAGTCACGGTACGCCGGATTTCGGCATTAATTGCCGAGCAGGTCCGCTTTGGTGTACTTGGCGTATCAGAAGAAACTCTGTGGGACAGGGAATCACGGAAGCGACTGCCTAAATACGTCTGGATCACGCCCGTTGGCTGGAAAATGCTGGGTGTTGATTTGATGAAGCTGCAGGAGCAGCAGCTGAAAAAACTACGTGAATGCGAGGAACGTCAGGCGCTCATTAAAGAGGGGCTGCTAGGCGAGAATGAGGAGATTTCTGTTCTGAGGGCGCGTAAACGCTGGTATGAGCAGCGCAGTCGTGAAGCCCTACAGTATCGCCGTGCAAAAGGTGCCGCACGTAAGCGTGCAAACCGCCTGGCCAGAATGCCCCGGGACCGTCAGGTCTACGAAATGACATGCTGGCTGAAGAAAACGCTGCCGGCAGACGAGCTCTATGGTTATTCTGCAGATAAACTTGAGCAGCTGGCCGTCCGGCATCTGTACCAGCTGGAGTTGTCACTGAACCCTTCTCCGCCTCATTAGTCAGGCAAATCACAATTTGCGTTAAAAACGGCCCCTCCGGGGCTTTTCGTGCTGGATTTTTTCAGTCACTGTTGTCAATTCAGTCCGTCTCCGACCTGATTTCACACTTTTTCTTATGATTTTGCTGCCGTCATGGCCACAGCGCGCATGTGCCTGAATACTTATCCACATAAATCCGCAAACAGATAACATACAGATTCCGGAAACAGATAAACAGAAATCTGCAAAACAGTCTTAACCCAGTTATTAATCCCCTGCATAACAAGCAGCAGGGAGATCCTTTATCTGTGTCACTTCCGTGAATAATCACATTAATGCCTTCGCTCGCAGCGACCGCAGGCGTTCGCGCCGCTCAGAAATTAGGTACCTCCCGCCGCCATGCGGCGGGCCTGTCAGCAACACTTCATCATTTAGTTACATCATCCGGGTAAATCCCCTGAGAGCCGCACCCGTGCTGTCCTCCGCATCGCATCAGACACCACAAAACAGCAGAAACCTCGCCTCTGACCACCGGAGAACGCTGACGCTTCAATCGAAACAGTGCCCACATGACCGCCACTGAAAAGCGCCGCCCCACCCCGGCCATCGGCCGGGGTAATGCATCGCTTTAAAATGGCGGATGTTGTAACTAGATCCTGTGGTTGCTGTGGGTGGTGTGGCTTT
Source organism: Enterobacter cloacae complex sp. AR_0002 (assembly GCF_001922365.1). Taxonomy (NCBI): domain Bacteria; kingdom Pseudomonadati; phylum Pseudomonadota; class Gammaproteobacteria; order Enterobacterales; family Enterobacteriaceae; genus Enterobacter; species Enterobacter cloacae complex sp. AR_0002. The sequence goes on along the minus strand of NZ_CP018815.1, from coordinate 113,078 downwards.
GAGTTCTGGTATACACGCTCGTAAGCGACCCTGACGGCCCGCTAACGCGGAGATACGCCCCGACTGCGGCTACCGCCTTGTCGTGACCACTCCGACCGCGCACAGAAGCTTCTGTATCGTTTTTAGCGGGTTTTGGTCTGGCAGGGCGAAGGGATGGATTGGTGGAACCTATCAACAATGTAACCGGCTGCGCCGGGCTACGGCGCCAGTCTCTCACTGAGCCATATTCACTATCAGCTGGCGCCTCCATGACGCTTCGCGCCATTCAGTGGACCGGCTGCGCACTGCTCGCCAGTCCGGTATGCATGTGATATAAACGATAGTGTTTATAAACACTTCTGTGGATATCGTTATGTTGCTGACCGACTACATTGACAGCGTGTACGGAACGGCGCGCGGAAACCGGGCGCGCTTTCTGAAGGACAACCCGGATATCCTTCCCCAGGAGCTGAGCCGCTGGCTTAAAGCTGGCCTGAAAATCAGACCTGAGACCGGAGAAATCTACAAACCCGTATCACGTCGCGTCAGGATACCGTCAGCGGTTGCCGCCGGAGCTGGCGTCTTTCTCTCTGATGACCTGCGTGAACGTGTCGCATCGCTGGCCACCGCACAGAACGTGACCACTGATGCCATGCTGAATGCCCTGGTGGAGCGCGAGGAGCTGTGCCGTAAACTGTCCCTTCAGACGGAGAATAGTGACGCCGTGCCGGAACAGCAGATTGCCGGCATTGTCAGCCGGTACTTTTCAGCACTGTCTGAGCGCAGTGAAACCGGTGCCTGGCACAGGGTGCTGGAGGGGCTGGTCCGGGAACTGACGGAGTCTGGCCTGCTGTCATTCCATACCGGTAATATTGCCGAGAGCCGCCGGCTGAACATTCCCCGCACCGCGTATTACTGGTACGGCGGTTTTGTCGCAAAGCGGGTGGCCATGATGCTGGGCTGCTACGATATCTACCTGTGGAACGAAATGATGCGGCCGGACAGCGACGTGGTCTTTGTGGGCGATGCGCGCAACGTGGTGGCCTGCTACTTCATCTGCCAGCAGATGTGCCGCCTGCTGAAAGCCGTGAGGCTGAACTGGCGTAAGCAACAGGGGACATGGGGAAGCCGGGCAGAGCTGGATGAGGCTGCGCACCGGTACACGCAGCGGCTGGCGGAGGGGATAATGGATAATGGTATTTATATTGGTGGCGACGAGCAGAACTCTTACCGACTGTACGATTATGCGGAAAAACATTACGCCTGGGCCATGCGCTGAGGCGGCAGACCCTCCTGCATGATATCAATGCTAATGTACGCATACATTAGCATTGATAATGAACGTTAATCACCTTCAGCTCTCTCGTTGTTCTGATTTTTACGGTAGTCCTGCTTCACTCTTTCGATATTCTTCAGGATACTCTGCCAGTGGTTGTCTGCCTGCTGCCGGTAACGTTCGGCAACGGCAGCAACAACGCCAGGATCGCTGTCATGGCTGCGGTGTATGGGGTTGTACGCCGGAACCGCCGAAATTTCCGTGATGGGGTTGTAAGCGGCAAGCCGCCAAAATTTTGTATATCATGGTGTAGTGAACGAGGTGCAGCCAACTTAAATAGAAAGAGGACAGCCCCCCGCGCTGGTGATGATATGAGAAATATGGAAAAAACGGGTCACCTGGCATGGTGCGCACTTATCGCCCTGCTGACTGCCAGGGAAGATGGCCTGGTGGCGTCGGAGTCGCAGGAAAACCTGTTTATCACCCGCTGGTTTGCGCAGGTGAAAAAACAGCGTCGCTTTTCTCGTGACGTGGCCACCGATGTTGACTGGATACTCAACCAGGGCCGTACGCTCGGCGTTCGCGCGCGGCTGCGCCATAAGCTGGATTATCTCTGGCGTAGCTGCACCGGCGAACTGTCTGAGCAGAACGACCTTTTTCGCCTGACCTACGCGCTGGAACTGGCGAAGCAGTACGACTGGGGGTATCACGTCCTCAGCGACAGTGAGTGGAGCGGTCGAAATAAGATTCTGCCATCGGCATCGGTGAACAGTATTTGTCTGCTGAAAAGCGCGCTGGATATTGGTTTTAATGATGACGGGACGCAGGTGCTACCTGTGCCGGCAAGAATTGGCGGCCGCGCCGAGGGGCTTAATGCGCTGCTGAAAAGCTGTGGCTGGGAGGCCGTCAGCAACGACGATCACTGGAAACTGGTGACCATCAGCGCTGGTTGACCAGTAAAGAACGGGTCGCCAGCAGGCAACCCGGTAGTGTCAGTGGGTGATGCGCTGTAGATCTTCTTCAGTCAGACCGGTCATGGCCATCACTGTATTGCGGTCGATGCCGCTCTGCAGCATCGTGCGGGCAATTCTCAGGGTCGCTTCGCGCTCGCCTTCAGAGCGTCCTTTCTCGATGCCGCGCTGTTCGCCAAGCTGGATACCTTCTTCACGGGCCTTCTGTTCCAGGCGTTGTGCAATAGTCATTAAAATCTCCTCGTGTTGCGGTGACCGGCGGGCCAGTTCCTGCAGGAATGCCTCGGGTCTGGCCGTGTCTCCCGTCTGCAGCATCCAGTTCATCACAGTGACCAGCTGCTCATCGGTAGTGTAACCCGCAATCAGCAGGGTGACCAGATGTTCGGTCAGCTCAGCCAGGTCGCGGGTTTGTGCGTGCTTCAGCATCAGTTCCAGCAGGGCCATCCGGCGGTGCTTCATGATTTCATCGTCATCGATGGCGCCAACATCAATGAGGGGAAAATCACCGGTATACAGTTTTCGTGCTGTTTCCGGGCTGGCAAACAGCTCCGTCCAGTTCAGCGTCCAGGGCCAGGGGCTGCCACGGCCGTGGGAAAACAGCAGCGGAATAACCAGCGGCAGCTGCTCATGGCCGGCGTCCAGGTGTTTCTGCATGGCGGCAATTGAGTACCGCATGAGTCTGAACGCCATATGCCTGTCCGGACTGCTCTGATGCTCAATGAGCGTATAAATGTATCCCTCACCCTCGGTGGTCTTCAGGGAGTACAGCACGTCGGCAAAATAGGTTCGCAGGTTTTCCTCAATAAAGGAGCCTGACTCCAGCTGCAGGGTGGTCAGGTCACACAGCTGCAGTAACTCTGCCGGCAGATGCAGGGCCAGAAAATCCCGGGCGGTATCTGTATGGGTCAGGAAGGTTTTAAACAGCCCGTCATGGGGAACCGGTGACTTCCCGCCCTTTCCTTTTCTGCCTGACATTCCGCGTCTCCGTTGGTTTAAGTGTGGTCATCTGGCAGTATTATACCGGAGCTGAGGTCCTAGGGGACCGTTCCGGGGTGGTTCGGTCCCCTCCCCTGTTATTCTAGTCACTCCGAGCTCACCGCATCGTCACGCAGGCGCATGATGGTTTGTCGTGAGGTTCCAAGCTGGCGGGCAACGGCGCTGATACTGGCCCCTGCCTTCAGCTGCTCAAGCGCGGTCTGTCGCTGTTCGTTATTCAGCGCCGGTGGCCGACCAAACCGTTTCCCGGCTGCTCTGGCCCTTGCCAGGCCGGAATGTGTGCGCTCAATCAGCAGGTCCTTCTCAAACTCCGCTACCGCCGAAATGACCTGCATGGTCATCTTTCCGGCCGCGCTGGTGAGGTCCACGCCACCCAGCGCGAGGCAGTGTACACGAATACCGGACGCTGCCAGCTGCTCTACGGTCTTTCGCACGTCCATTGCGTCACGACCCAGACGATCAAGTTTGGTCACTATCAGCACATCGTCATTTTCCATGCGGTCAAGTAACCTGGCAAAACCGGGCCGTTCGCTGGCCGCTACCGAACCACTAATTTGTTCCTCAATCAGGCGCTGTGGTTTAACGGTAAAACCGGCTGCTTCAATTTCCCTGCGCTGATTTTCCGTTGTCTGTTCAAGCGTGGAGACCCGACAGTAAGCAAAAACTCGTGACATGGCATAATTTTCTGTACGAAATGGGTGTACGAATTATAACGCATGTACGAAACTAATTTCACTAAGTTTTGGACAGGTACTGTAAGCAATGTACGAAAACGGTCGGTTTTGTACATCCCATATTGTATATCCCAGAGTGACTGGCAGACGCGCTCTACGGGCTTATGTATAGGCATTACTGTCGGCACTGTTTCTAATTTTTTGATGAATGAACCTTTATATTATTGAAAGGCTTTAGCTTTACATTTAAGAGACTCTGCTCACCAGACGTATCTCGGCTGAATAATTTTCGATATCCAAACTGACCCCTATTTACTGTTCTCGCTCCATTCTGAGCTGCTAGGTCGCGCAGCCAGTACTGGCTCCCCCGATAACCTGCTCCCGGGCTCCCCTTCTGCTTCTCCAGAGCATGGTAGTTGGATAGCTGAGGACAATTTTTTCACGTTCAGCTGATTAATTCTAGCTAAAAAACTAGCTATGTAATATAACTATAATTAATAGCTAATTTGTGTATCATCCACGCTTACAGGAGAGAGAGTATGTACGTAAAACCCACAGATGTTTTATCCCCCAGAGGCCATGTAGAGGTGCTGGATGTGCTTTACGATGCGGGCGAATGGGACGTGTCCGTCGCCCGCATTAACTACCGGGACGAACTGAACCAGCCCTTCAGCGAATGTACCGGCATACGCTGGAATGGTAATCTGGATGAGGGTAGTAAAGGTATGCCGCTGTCGCGGGGATATCCCGTGTGGTTTGTAATCCCCAAGGAGTTTGCCGCGTGCATTCAGGCTAGAGCACTGGAGCTCAACACCGATAATATTCCTGCAGTCATTGCCGAAATTAAAATGAAAGTCGAGTCTGAGCGCGCATCGAACCCTAACACTTACATGTTGGAATACAAAACAGCGCGTCAGCTGTCAGAAACTGACGTCGATGCGATACTGGGCGGTCTGAAAGACGTCGGGATTTTTGAGGCTTTCACGGAAGGCGCCCATACGATCGATATCAACGGTGTTCACACCCTGATGCTGATGTTTCCGGCCAAAAGAAAATAGGCAAGTAGAAAAATCGGATACCAATATAAACTGGTTGGTCAGGGAGGCATTCAGTGCTGACTTTGCCAGCCAGCCACAACTTATGTGGTCACAATAATATTACCCGATATCTTTTTAAGTGGAACACATAGAGCATACCCAAATAAAACCACTTGGCTTTCCACCCATCCCCCCCACTCAGGTTATGCACCAGATTACAAGTGGATTTGAATTTATGCTTTTGTTAAATGATAAAATGATAAAATGATAAAATGATAAAAAATCATATTATCAAAATAATTTTTTATGATAAAGTGGCTTCATAATGTCCATTTGCACTAGAGGTCCCTATGATTACTGTAATAGGTTCAAATAAAGGCGGTGCTTCAAAGAGCACAACCGCTACAAACATTGCAATTGCTTTAGCATTACGCGGAAAGGATGTTTGCCTTTTGGATGCGGATCTTCAGTCATCTGCGGCAAAGTGGCATGCTTCTCGTGAGGAAGCCGACCTGCTACCTCGCATTACCCTTATCCAGAAATATGGCAACATCAGCCAGACTTTGCGCCAGCTCGATGAAAAGTTTGATCACGTAATTGTAGATGTGGCAGGTCGCAATAGCCGCGAACTCGCTAATGCTGGGGCTGTGGCTGATATAATAATTGCTCCGCACTTGTGCTCACAGTTCGATCTGGACACTTTGGAAGAGCTTGAAGGCCAGTTGGAAGCTTGGCAGGATCTAAATCCTGATTTAAACCTCTATATGTACCAGACACGAGCGACGACTAATCCCGTATTGCGTGGTAAAGAGCGTGCAGAGTTTCTCGAATATCTGAAGGATTTCCCAACCTTACCTCCTCTTAATGCTATTAACTGTGAACGAAAAATTTATCGAGATGTTGTTCCTCTCGGGAAATCTGTTTTGGAGGCAACCAATAGAACTGCAATAGAGGAGGTTGAGCAACTGATTGAAGAGGTGTATTCCAAATGGCTTTAAAACCACGATCTGCTAAAAAACCATCCGATGCTCAGGTAGCTGCGCTCGCTGACAAACTGGCTGATAAGCAATATGGGGGGGCTGCACCTATAGTTAAAACTGAAAAAACAGTACAGCGGAGTCTTGCTCTTCCGCTGTCTCTTGATCAGGCAATTACTCGTGTGTCAGCAGAGAACAAACTCAGCGGCTCTGGTCCGAAAAATACCAGTGCTGTCATACGAGAGGCTTTAGAGCAATATCTTGAGCGGCGGAATAGTGATAACTGATTTTATGATTTTATGATTTTATGATTTTATGATTTTATGATTTTATCAAAATATTATTTAATGATTTTGATAAATAACTATGTGCTTCCAGCCTGGTCGTTCTGTTTTTTTCCGGCTATCCCGTGACTGATCTCTGTCGTAGACGCGTTCCAACCCCGGTAAATTTCCGGGGCTAACTCCTTAATACTGCCTCTTCAATTTTAGTGCCGGGGGATGCTGCTGACGTCTTCTTCAGTCTGTATGACACGACCAGGCGCATTGAACGTGATGGTGATGATCTTTTTGGCCAGCCCCTCATCTGAAAGGGCATCATCCACACTGACATCACGTATCAGTGGGCTTTCCTCTTCTATATGTTGGGCAATATCCCGTAGCCACTCTGCCAGCATTCCTCTGTCCATCCTTTTTCGCTCCCGTTGTGTACAGTCAGCATCAACATATCACACTGCATATGTGCTTTTGCATCCTCACAGAGGATGGATGATTGCTCAAATTTTGTGGATTACAGATGAGCGACGGGCAAATCAGTCCATCTGGTGGTGTAGGCAGGGGAGAGCATTTCTCGTTTCATTTGCCACTCGGGAGCGATGCCTCGTCCTGCAAACCACACTTTTCCAAGCCCTGAATGGTTAATCCCGTCCACGACGTTCATCAGCGCTTCGCTGTTTGCCCGGGGCTGAACATCATCAAACAGACTCAATTGAGAACCCCCCGCAGGTGTGAAATCGTTCAGCATCACGCCGGCTTTGGCATAACGGTGACCGGGGACCCAGATGTGTCCGAGGGCTCTGACGGCAGCGGCGATGATATCCCGCGAGTCTCTGCTCGGGAACGGCAGACTCTCGCTGGCCATGTTTCCGTAGTAAGGCTCCTTCACGGCAAACGGCGACGTTTTCACAAAGACCGCGATGTGTCTGCAGTACTGCCGCTCACTGCGCAGTTTCTCCGCAGCACGCTCCGCGTACTGGCAGACAGCCTGGCGCATTGCGTCATATTCCGTGATGCGTTCACCAAAACTCCGGCTGCAGACTATCTGCTGTTTTGGCGGAGGCGCTTCTTCCAGCGAAATACAGCTTTCTCCGTTCAGCTCCCGGACCGTTCTCTCCAGCACCACGTTGAAATTCTTCCTTATGAAGGTCGGATTCGCGCGCGCCAGCTGCAGCGCGGTGGTGATCCCCATTGTGTTCAGCTTCTTCGAGATCCGGCGCCCAACACCCCATATTTCTTCCACCGGCTGCAGTGAAAGCAGTTTCTCTGTCTGGCGGGGATTACCCCGCGTGAGCGCGAGCACGCCACCAAATTGCGGCCACTCTTTGGATGCCCACTGCGCCGATTTCGCCAGTGTTTTGGTTGGCCCCATACCGACGCCGATGGTCAGGGCGGTGTGACGGAGAACATGTTCACGCAGCTGACGACCGAAGTCCTCAAAAGCGATGCAGCTGTCGATGCCGGCGACGTCGAGGAACATTTCATCAATACTGTACTGTTCCACGCGCGGGGCCAGCGCCTCAAGGCAGCGCATGACGCGTTCTGAAAATGAATGATAAAGCGAATAATTGCTGGAGAAGACCGCCACGTGGTGCTTTTCCGCCAGCGCTTTCACCTTAAACCAGGGGGCGCCCATCGGGATACCGATGTCGCGGGCTTCGCGGCTGCGCGCGATTACGCAGCCGTCATTGTTACTCAGGCAAATGACGGGTTTTCCGCGCAAATCAGGGCGAAAGACCTTCTCGCAGCTGGCATAGAAGCTGTTGACGTCAGCCAGGGCAAACATACCGGTACTCCTTACAGGCGGGCGCGGGTACGATGAATGAAGTGCATCACCACCCCGAACAGCGTGAGTTCTTCCGGCCAGAGCGTCGGATAAGCCGGATTCATCGGCTCCAGGGCAGGGCGGGGGGTAAGGCGCAGCCGCTTCACCGTAAACCCGCCGTCCACTTCCGCAATCACCACATCGCCGTCCACGGCCTTCTCTGCACGGTCGACTACCAGAATGTCGCCGTCATACAGACCCAGGTCTCGCATACTTTCCCCGCTGGCGCGCAGAAAGTAAGTGGCTGCCGGATGGCGGATACACAGGCTGTTTAAGTCCAGCTCCTGCTCAACGTAATCCCCGGCAGGACTCGGAAAACCCGCCGCACAGGCATCCGCAAACAGGGGGATCTGCTGGGAAGACGGCGTGGCCGGGAGTGTGAACACCGCCTCCGGGTCAAACAGGGGCTCCCTGCGACTCATTCCGGCAGCCATGTGTCGTCCTGCCAGATAGCTTCAAGCGTGTTCATGATGTCTGACTTTTCCTGGTCGCTGCGCGCGCCGCTGACATCCAGCGCGGTCTGCGAACTTTTCCCGATGTTCAGCCAGAGGTGAGGGTAGCGTGGGGTGAGGCGGCGCTCAATTTCCTGCTGCAGTGCGGCAAAGGTACCGCTGCGCATGGCCTTCACCTGCTCCGGGGAGAAACGGACGGAAATCTGTAACATGGCGCACCTCTTTACTGTATGGATGTACAGTTATTATTTTCCCGGTTTTCAGAATTTGCAAGCCTCTTTGTGCAGTTCCGGGCTAAAACATTGCTGTGGTTGCGAAAAAATGAGTGACGTGAAAAAACGTATGTCGGGGCTACACCGGTAGCGGTATCCTGTAATGTACAGATACCCAATGAATTTTCATCCAGGAGGTCTTTATGTCACCCGGCTTCAGAAACGTTCTTCGCTTTGCCGGCGTCCCCGTCGACAGCAGCGAACCGGTACGCAGGCAGTACGGCAGTCGCATGATTGGCATTGTGACGGTATGCCTGCTCCCGCTCCTGGTGTTCGACGTCCCGCTGTGGGTTTTCGTGCTCTCCCAGGTCATCTGGGGCGCGGGCGTGTATATCGGGCTCTCCGTGGCCGGAGATAAAACCCGGAGCCGTTGATATCCCGCCGCTGATTGTACAAAAAAAGAACAGACGTGGTGGCGCCTGTTCTCCCGCGCTTCTCCGCTGTCTGCCTTCAGGTTATCCACAATCTTAAACCCCGCGTTTGTGGACAGGTATGTCGATGCTCCTCTTTCCCCTGGTGTTGCTGAAGGCCTGCCTCCCGCTGCCAGTGTCTCGCGTCCGGCCTGGTACGGGACGGGCGGTTTTTTTGCTCAGCCCCGGCGCCGTTGAGTGTGTACGCCAGTCCCTCGCCCTGTCAGGGAACGCCCTTCAAGCCGCTTTCGCGGCATAAACCCGTCGCCATAAAGCCGGCTCCGGGTTATTCCACGGTCGGCATTGACCCGTGACCGGACGCGATGAACAGGCAGCGTGCGGCAGGGAACGGTATCGCGGTGATACCTCCTGTCCACACTGACTATTCAGGAGCTGCATATGCCGAACTGGTGCGCCAACCGACTGACCTTCAGTGGAATACAACAACACGCCGATGAACTCAAGTCATGGGTGCGTGGCGAGCAATTATCCCTGCCCGGACGGGCAAAACGAGAAGGAATACAGCTGTTTCTGGCCGGATGTGCTGGCCTGCTGCGACCAGATACGGTCTCGCCGTATCTGCCCTGTCCGGCGCTGACCGCCAGCGGTGTGGCGACAGAAAGTACGCCCGCGTCGCAGGCATTCACCCGCTGGCTGGCGATGTTTACCGCTGGCGCTGAACTGGACACCGACACCTGTCAGACGTTGCACCAGTGCTGGCTGGACTCTGGCATCAGTCGCCTGCGCTGGAACAGGCTTGACGAGTACGCAATGGCGGTCATTGAACGCCTGTACCGCCAGAAGTCCTGCGACTGGAGCGATATTTTTCGTCCGCAAGACCCGGAGTCCTGGTGGAACACGTTGTGCGATGGCGAAGAGAACGCGGATTGCGGCGCGCCAATGGATTTTCGTCTGGTGCTGCCGACTCGCCTGGATATTGAGGTGAACGGCTTTAACGGCGGTCTGCTGGACGGCATCCCGTCCTCATACAGCCATTACATCAGCCAGTATGGCTGCAAATGGCCGGTCGGCTACGACATGAATATCTGTTTTGACGGCGACACCTCGCTGACGGTGGATTTTGATACGCCGTGGAGTCCGGTCAGTGAAGACGTGGTGGCGGCGCTGAGTTTGCGGTACGGCGCGGAGATTGAGCACTGGTACGCTGAACAGGGATGCGATTACTGCGGCTACGGACGCTACAGCAATGGCGACATTACCGAACGACTCAGCGACAGTCTGGAATGGGGAGAACCCGACCCGGAAGACGACTACCCGGACGTGACCGGCCCGGACTGGATTATTAACAACTTTGCACGCTTTGGCGGCTGAACAGGGGGCGGGCGGGAGACCGCCCGGAAACAGAATGGAAAAACGCATGACCGTGAAAGCCTTTATAGACCGCTTGTCGCAGTACCCCGACGACGCGCTGTGCTGCGGCACGTTCTGGCTGGCCGATGATTTTCTCTCACTGGACGGCTCGCTCACGGAAGGCGACATCGATGCAGCGATGGAGCGGGCGCAGGACAGTCATGATGCGAATGACGGATTTAACTGGAGCCACCTGCAGGCGGCGATTGATGAGGTAAAACGTGTATGAATACCTGGCTGGTCGGCTTTGCCGTTGAAATCAGCGGCGTGGAAATGATGGTGCATCACATGATATCAGCAACCGGCCTGGCGCAGGCTGAATCGGGCGCGATACAGATGGGCCGGACGTGGTGGGACAATTTGCTGCTCGAGGATGACCGTCACTGCTGGCAATATCCGGATGGCGTGGTCTGGTTTAACAGCATCATCCTGCTCGATGACGTGGAGAGCAGTATCCTGCGCGGACTGAAGTTTCTGGATACGTGGGCAGTAACCGGCGTAACGGATACGCCCGGCCTCTGCGATGAGTACGGAAATGACTGGCGGGATATCACACGCTGACTTTCAACCAACAGGGCGCAGTGCCCTGTTTTTAGCCCCTCTGATGCCGTCGCCTTTTCCGGCTCCGCTTTTCTTCCGCGACCGCCGGGCGGCGCGGGGGATGAACCTGCCGCCCGCTGCCAGTGTCTCGCGTCCGGTCTGGTACGGGACGGGCGGTTTTTCCGCTCCGGCCCGGCGTCGTTGAGAGTGTGCGCCAGTCCCTCGCCCTTTTAAGGAACGCCCTTCAAGCCGCTTTCGCGGCATATCCTTGCCGTCCAAAAGACGGACGGCTGCGGTATTCCACGGTCGGCCTGACCCGTGACCGGACGCGATGAACAGGCAGCGTGCGGCAGGGAACGGTATCGCGGTGATGCCTCCTGCCCCCTCAGACTACAGGAGTGCTGCCATGTCCAGATTCATTCTCGGGAACTGTATTGATGTGATGCGCGGATTCCCCGACCGTGCCGTGGACCTTATTGTGACCGATCCGCCTTACCTCGTCGGTTTTAAGGACCGTCAGGGCAGACAGATTGCCGGGGATGTGACGGACGAATGGCTGCAACCGGCCACGCTGGAGATGTACCGCGTCCTTAAAAAAGACGCGCTGATGGTGAGCTTCTACAGCTGGAACCGTGTGGACCGCTTTATGGCCGCGTGGAAGGCGGCAGGATTCTATGCCGTGGGCCAGCTTGTGTTCACCAAAAACTATGCCTCCAACCGTCGTAACGCCAGGGCCCGACGCGGATTTGTGGACTACTGCCATGAAGGGGCTTATGTCCTTGCCAAAGGCCGCCCCGTGCCGCCCCTTAAACCGCTGCCGGATGTGCTGCCCTTCCCGTATACCGGTAATACCCTGCATCCGACGCAGAAACCGGTGGAGGCGCTACAGCCGCTGATTGAGTCATTCAGCGCCCCGGGCGCGATTGTTCTCGACCCGTTTGCCGGAAGCGGTTCGACCTGCGTCGCTGCATACCGTGCCGGACGCCGCTATATCGGCATCGAAATGCTGGCGCAGTACCACCGGGCCGGAACCGAACGACTGGCCGCCATGCACCGGGCCGTCAATACCCCGGCGGCGAACGATGAATGGCTCCCGGAGGCCGCGTAATGAATTACGACGGACACGAAGCCCTGCGCCGCGATATGGCCGGGCTGGCGAACAATCTTTGCGACCTGAAAACCACCCTGAAAGTGCTGGAAGACACGTACCACTACCGGCACGACGGACTGACGGAACGGCTTGCCGGTATCAGTCTGCGACGTCTCAGCGTCCTGATGGATGAGGCGTTCAATATTGCCCTGATGCTCGATGAAAGCTTTCTGGAGTGAGGAGAGAACATGTACGGAATCCGTGAAGACATTTGCAGGATGCTGAGTGAGCAATATCCCGCAGAAACCCCGCTGAACCTGATTATCTGGACTCCGGCGGATATTGAAGCGCTGGCTGACGGGATGGAATATTCCTTTTCAGAACATGACGTAAGGGCAGTACTGGAACGCATGGACGCTATACCGGAAGAACAACGGCTTGAGTCGGGCGTGTCAGCCGGCCTGGTGATGGCACTGATAGACCAGGTGAAAGAGAACGGGCAGAGGGTGACTGTGCCGGTTGACCTGCTTGAAACCCTGCTGATTACCGCCGAACAGGCATTGTGGGACAGGGAATGGACCGCACGGGATCGCAATCTCCCGGTGCCGGAAAGCGTAATGCGCCGCCTGGCGGATACAGCAAAAGTGCGGGCATTACTGAAAAGCTGACAGCAGATCGCCCCGCCACGCTGCGGGGTGATATAACCCGGACATAGACGATAATGATGAAAAATGAAACCCTTAACACGCTTATTCTGCGTCACGGCGACCGGATGCTGCGCCAGGCTGGCTGGCCCGACACTGTTGATATGGCGCCCGTCGCCCCTGAAACCGTACCCGGCTGGCTTGCCGCCTGCGGCTCTCTCAGTGGCGTGGAAATCCTCACGCTTACGGAACAGCTTTGTCAGCCGCTGACGTATGGCCGGGCAGCGTTGTTGCTCGCCAGCGCCCGGCGGCTGGCGGGAACCCCGGCTCGTCTGCATCTCTTTCCGGTGCAGGCATATCCGCATCCGGAGCGGCTGGCTGACTGTCAGGTTATCCGCCTGCCTTACGCTCAGGAGTGGCTGACGGCGGCGGAATGTGACGATCTGCTGGCCTTCCTGAAAGCCTCCCTCACGCAGATATCGGAAATCGTCCACCGGGATACGAAGCGCATCGCCGCCGCGCTGACGTCGTCCGTCAATCCCCGTCTGATGGACAGGCGGATCGGTGACTGGCGCTTGCTGGCCGTCGAGTATGATCATGATAACTGCCTGGACGAAGACGAAACCGACAGGCTGGATCAGGTCCTCGATGCCATTCTTATTCGCGATGCGCGATTCTGCCCGATCCTGCTCACCCTGGTTAACGAGCGGGAGGAAACTATCAGGAGCGCAGGGGTTATCGCTGATCAGCTGCGTTTTACGGACACTCCGGTCCGGCGCTGGTTTGATCGCCGGGTTTTAAGGGAAATGGTGAGAGAGGCCCGCGCCAGCAGAACTCAGGAGTGACAGCCCGGCGCATCAGGGGAGGGGGGACCCTCCCTTGTCAGCCTGCCGGCACAGGAGGAGTGGTGCGATAAGGATGTCGCCGTGCCGGCTCCGCGTCCACCCGGCCCGGTTTCCGGGCCTTTTGGGTGAACACAACCCTCTGTTATCGCCGTGCCGTGTGCTGGCTGTGCCGTGCCTTCACTGTAGCCCGGCAGCCGCAGAGGCTGGAGTTCGCTGGCGCACCCATCTCCGGATAAGGAAGTCGCCGGCTTGCCGTTGCCGCCGGCTCCGCTTCACCCGGCCCCATCCCTCCGGTCTGTGGCCTTATTCCTGCGTCTGTCGCGTCGCGACATCTGCTTCCGCTTTTCTCCCTGTGGTCGAAAAACGGGGGGAGAAACCCTGTATTCAACCTCCTGCATCGCGACGGGTAGTGCCGTGCCTTCACTTTAGCCCGGCTGCTGCAGATGCAAGGGTTCGCTGACGCCGCCATCCTCGCCCGGTCGCAGTTTTTTTATGATGCTCGCCGTTCTTCCCGTCGTTTTCTCGCTCAGGTTTCGCTCGAAAACCGTCCAGACCCGCTTCGCGCTTTATCTGCGCTGCGGCCTCCGGTGTCGCCCCTGCATCTTCCGCTTTCCGCCGGGCTGACGTGTCGGCACGGCACAACCCGGTGCCGCAGTCCATGTGATTACGGAGGTTTTACCATGCAGTATGTGAAGACATGCCCTGTCCTGAATGTTGAGGAGTCCGACCGCCTGTCTTTTATGCCCTACCTGTTCGGCACGGATTTCATGCTCGCGGAATTACAGGTGTACGCTCTGGCCAAAAAATGGATGCCCGGATATGAGGGCGGCTTCTGGCATTTCATCCGCCTGCCGGAAGGGGGCGGATACATGATGCCAGACAGTGGGCGGGTACATCTGGTCAGTGGCGAAAACTGGTTTGATCGCATGGTCAGCGCCGACGCGGCGGGCATTATTCTGACCAGCCTGGCGATTAATCGCCGTCTGGCGGCCCATCATGACAGCAGTAACCCGGCACTGACTCGCCTTTATATGCTGCGTGATGCCCAGCTCTGGAATCACATTACCCTTCACCCGGAATGCAACGCCATTTACGCCGCGCTGGACTGATTAACGACCGGGGCGGCCATGCCGCCCCGCAGGGAGACGAAAAAATGAATTCATCCATCACCACTCCGGCCATCTACGTGGGCACGTATCACCAGTACAACTGCGGCAGTATTTTTGGCAAATGGTTTGATTTAACCGATTTCGACGACGAAGACGAATTTTATGACGCCTGCCGGGCGTTGCATGCCGCCGAGGATGACCCCGAGTTTATGTTTCAGGACTGGGAAGGGATCCCGTCTCAGTTTGCCTCTGAATCCTCTGTTAAGTGGGCGTTTATCGAGGCATTCCGGCAGGCGCAGGACGACGGGCGCGCAGCCGCGTTTGTGGCCTGGGCGGAATATACCGGCGAGTGCGACTATGACGCCTTTGATGATGCGTATTGCGGCGAGGCTGAAAGCGAGGAGGATTTTGCTTATGGCTTTGTGGAGGATCACGGCCTGTTAAACGAGGTGCCTGAATCCCTGCGCGTCTATTTCGATTATGAGGCTTACGCGCGGGATCTGTTCAGCAGCGGCTATGTCTTCCATGAAGGCTATGTATTCAGCAACTGATTACTATCCGGCGGGGAAGCCCGCCGGTTAAGGAGAAAGCACATGAAACTTGCACCACAAAGCCGCGATATCCTGCGACAGTACAAAGCCCTGATTAATGCCCGCCGCCGCGATGCCGGTCAGCGGGAACTGACCACTGCGCAGGTGATGGATGAAATCTGCGAATACATGACCTGTCAGTGTGCCGTCTACATTGGCGGACACTTCATCTTACAGGGCGGCAAGGGCCTATAAGCTCGATGGCAGGCGTCCGGGCCGGAGGGCGCCTGTCAGTCCGCGCGCAAAACCCTGGCAGGCTGCGCCTGCCGGAGAGAGATGTCGCCGCGCCTCCGGCGCCGCGCACTCTCCTCTCCGTTGTCAGTCGCTGTTGCCCCGAAATTCGCGTAGTATCAGGGATATCTTCCTGTAAAGCAGACCGGTGATGCATATGTCAAAGTGGAATATCGCCGCTTTTTCAAAAGAGGAGCAGGACAAAGTTGCCGTCGATAAGGTGGCCGCTTCCGTTGCCTGGCAGGAGCGCATGAACAAGCCCGTCATGCCGGAACTTGTTGAACGGGAACAGCCTGAACACCTGCGCGAATATTTCCATGAACGGCTCCGCGTACATCGACTGAACAGTCAGCAGCTGCCGCGCGCAAATGCGCCCGAATATAATAAACCGGGCGAGGATCAGCAGAATTAATTTTTCTTAATCAGTGTGTCCAGGGAGGGTAATCTGTGCGTATGTCTCTGATGTTTGCTGCCGTGACGCTTTTAACCGGTATTAACCTGTTTTTTATTCCGTTTCAGCCTGTTCCGGCTCTGTGGGGGGCTATCCTGGCCGTTGCTTTTGTTCTGATTAATGTCGTGGCAGAAAAACTGCGCCTCTGGAGTGGCATGGCGTGGATTATCGTTGCCGGCATCATCATAACGCTGATGCTGCAGGGGAAAGAGCCGGGTGACGAATTTCGTGCCCTGATCACCGTTTTCGCTTTCCTGGCTTCTGCCTGGTACTGCGTTGTTCAGTACAGAAAAGAGAAGGGCGAATCTCAGTCCTGACCTGACCTGACCTGACCAGACCGGTACTCTCCCTCTTGCTGCAGCTCTTCCTCTGTTTAACTTTCTTTTCACACAATCTGCCCCGGGGCCACCTTCGGCTCCTGACCCGCTGGCGCGGTTCAGTCGTCGAGCCACACTCCGCTAACCGCGAAAAGACGCGGTAAGCTCCGCCGAACCCGCTACGCGGTTTCGGGCCTGCCGGCTAGTGTCTGATGTCTGAGGTCAACGGCAGCGCTTGCTGCGACCGTTCCGGTCGCGCCGCTTTCACCGTGCCGGCGAAGGACAGCCGGCACTCTGCAGGGCAACGCCGTTTCGCGCCCGCGCGTTCCGTCGTTGCGGCGGGTGCCTGCTCCTTTCCCCTGGTACCCGTATCACCCTTTTGAGTCCATTCGCCCGGGCTGACATAGCCACAACCTGTCGCATTGGCTGTCCAGGGTGTAATGAACAGCCCACAAAACTTTTTGCATGGAACCGCAAAAACTTTTGTGTCCTGCCCCGGACAGATGCGTCAGGCCGTGGCGTCTTTGCCCTTGCGGCGAACGGCTCTCAAACGGGTGAAGGTAACAACCAGGGGGCAGGTTCAGCAGGTCCCCGCAAAACGTCAAAACCGCGGCTCCGGCAACTCAACGGGTGATGGTTTTAAAAGGCAAAACAACGGATTAAGGAGATTCATCATGGCAGCACGTGGCGTTAACAAAGTCATTCTGGTCGGACATCTGGGACAGGATCCCGATGTGCGTTACATGCCCAACGGGGGCGCAGTGGCCAGTCTGACGCTGGCCACGTCTGAAACATGGCGTGACAAGCAGACGGGAGAGATGCGCGAAAACACCGAGTGGCACCGTGTTGTCATGTTCGGCAAGCTCGCGGAAGTGGCGGGCGAATACCTGCGTAAAGGCGCGCAGGTCTACATCGAGGGCCAGCTGCGCACCCGCAACTGGCAGGACGATGCCGGAGTCACGCGCTACGTCACCGATGTGCTGGTCGGCCAGAACGGCACCCTGCAGATGCTCGGCGGCCGCCGTGAATCCGGTGAGCCTGAGAGCGCTGCGCAGCCGCAGAGTCCTGCCGCCCCGGCACAACCTGCTCAGGCCCCGGCTAAATCCCCGAAAGCAAAGGGCGGTAAGAAAGGCCGTCAGGATGCGGCTCCGTCGCAGCAACCGCCTCAGCCACTCCCGGATGATTTCCCGCCAATGGATGATGACGCGCCCTTTTAAACCATGATGAAGACGCCCCGTTCAGGCGGGGCAGAAAAGGAGAAACACATGGACCACAACGTTTTGTCCCCGCTTGAATCCCTGCCGGATGGCACGTTTACCCGCAGGCAGGCTCAGGTTGCCGCAGCGCAGTATCAGAATGTGGCGATTGAAGATGACCAGGGGACCCATTTTCGCCTTGTCGTCCGTCATCAGGATGACGGCAGCATGATCTGGCGCGTCTGGAATTTTGAACCGGGCGGTGAGTACCTGATGAACCGCTATATCCGGGACTACGGAGTACGCAAAACGCAATAAGCCGTAAGAGGTGCCGGGCAGATGGGCCTGCCCGGCAGACATTAATCAATATCGGAGAGAAATTAATTATGTCAGTGACCGAGTCTAAAGCAAAAGCAACGGTTAAAACCAGCAAAATAACGGTGAAACCTGCCGAAGCCGCCGCCCTCAAAGCCGCGCTTGAGGCTGCTCAGATTGAAATAGTGCCGCTGTCGTCGCTGGTCAAATCCCCGCTGAACGTTCGCACGATCCCCTATCCGGCTGACAGTGTCCGGGAGATGGCTGATTCCATCATGGCGATCGGCCTGATCCAGAATCTGGTGGTTCACTCGCTGCCGGACGGTATGTCAGGTGTGGCTGCAGGTGGCCGTCGTCTTGCCGCCCTGCAACAGTTGCTCAGCGAGCAGCGTATCGATGCCGGATATCCGGTTGTCGTCAAGCGTGTCAGTGACGACCTGGCGGTGGTCGCCTCGATGGTCGAGAACGACAAGCGTGTGGCCATGCACCCGGCAGAGCAAATCAGCGGGTTCCGTACCCTCTCAGAACAGGGGAAAACCCCGGCGCAAATCGGGGACCAGCTGGGCTACAGTGCCCGTCACGTTCAGCGCATGTTGAAGCTGGCAAACCTCGCCCCGGAACTGATTACCCTGCTGGCAGAGGACAAACTCGACGTGGAGCAGTGTCAGGCCCTGAGTCTGGAGAGCGACCCGGCACGTCAGGTGCAGGTGTATGACCAGGTGAAAACCTCATACGGCAGCACACCCGCTCACCTGCTGAAGCGGGCCATCACGGATACGGAAATCGCCGTAACCCACTCCCGCTTCGTGTTTATCGGTCGTGAAGCGTATGAGGCCGCCGGGGGCGTGGTGCGTGAGGATCTGTTCAGCGCCCAGGAGGGAGACGGAACGGCGGACGGGGTACTGGTTGAGCGTCTGGTTCAGGAGAAGCTGGCGGCGGCTGCGCTGGCCATCGAACAACAGGAAGGCTGGTCATGGTCACTGGCTCGTGAGGGATCCGTCAGAAACTACGGCGATGACCGCGAGCATTATCTGGTGCTGCCGGCGCCGGAGGGGGAATTCAGCGCTGAGGAACTGCAGCGTCTTGATGAACTGTACGCCACGATGGAGGCAACGGAAACCTTTGAGGATGAAGCCGCGATTCAGGTGCTGATTGATGAGATTGAAAATGCGGCATCGGTTCGGGCGTGGACACCGGAGCAGAAAGCGGCCTGTGGCGTGGTGGTCAGTCTGTATGACGGTGAGCTTTGCGTCCAGCGTGGTGTGCAGAAGAAGAGCCAGACGGCGGCATCTGACGGCGGGGAGCACGGTGGCGAACAGGCTTCTGTGCATGTGGTCACCCGCAGTATGCCGGATGCAGCAGAGGGTATCAGCGTGCCGCTCCTGAAAAAAATGTCTTCAGAAAGGACACTGGCGGTTCAGGCCGAACTGGTTAAGCAGCCACAGAAAGCCGTGGCCCTGATGGTCTGGCGGCTGTGCAGCTGCGTGTTCGACTACTGCACCACCACCCGGCACCCGTTTGTCCTGCGCCTTGAGGTGCATCACAGCGGCCTGACCAGTGAAGCCCCGACCGGAGAGGAAGGTCAGGCATGGCGGTATCTGATGCAGGAGAAAGCCCGTCTGGAAGCCCTGCTGCCGGAGGGCTGGCAGAAAGATTTCACCACCTTCTTCACCCTCGACGGACAGACCCTGATGTCGCTGATGGCCTTCTGTACCGCCTGTTCCGTCGATGGCGTCCAGACCCGTGAATGTGGCCATACCCGCCGCAGTGACCTCGATGGCGTGGAGGCGGCGCTCGGGTTCCATCTGCGCGACTGGTGGCAGCCGACAGCGGATAACTTCCTCGGGCTGCTCAGCAAGGCCCAGATTGTGGCGGCACTGAAGGAGGCCGGGCTGACCGGAGCCGCCTCGGATGCCGAAAAAATGAAAAAGGGTGATGCTGCCAGCCATGCTGAACAGTGGCTCTCCGGCTCCCGCTGGGTACCGGGCTGGATGCAGTCCTCGGATGCCGCAAAGCCGGACGATGCACATGCTGCCCCGGACACTGACAAACCGACTTCCCACGCTGCCTGATAACGGAGACGCCGCCCTGCGGGGCGGCGATAAGGAGACTGAAAATGAAAACGTTACTGACTCTGGATGTTCTCAAAACTATGTCCGCTGACGAGCTGGAAGACTACCGTGCAGCCGGTGAAGATTTTCGCCGGGAGCTGAGCCACGCTGTCATGCGCGATCTGACCTCACCGTCCGGCTGGTCCGTGAATGCCGAGTACCGGTGCGAATTTGGGGGCTTTTTCCCGGTGCAGGTCCGCTTTTCTCCGGCCCATTGCCATTTTGATGTCGCTGTCTGCAGCCCCGGAGAGTTGAGTGACCGCTGGATGATCGTCTTTGTGACACGTGCTGGCCAGCCGTTCTCTGTTGTTCGCAGCATGGAAGAATTTAACCCGGCGTTGATCTCCCACACGCTGGCATTGATAGCGTGTCTCGATACTGACGGATATTCCTGCGCCAGTATCATCAGCACGCTGGAACAGGAGGGCGCACAATGATCCCTTCGTCCCGTTCCCTTGTCACCCTGCAGCCAGCCCGACAGGCTGCGCTGCAGGCCATCATGGCCGTGGAGAATGCCCGCCAGCGCGGTGCTCGTCTGTCTGCAGCGCCACACGTGCGTACCTTCCTGCGCCTGCTGGCCGGGAACAGCCGTATGAACACGACCGTGGCGCAGCGCATTCCCGGCCTGAACTGGGACCCGAAACATCGTCTGAGCAGTCTTAAACAGGTGGAAGAGGCGCTCGATGCACTGATTGCCAGTCACGGGGAGTGCTGTCCGCTGCCGCTGCCGGTTGATGTTCAGGCCGAACTGTTCCCCGAGGTGCAGCACAGCCGGACTGAGCGCCGGAAACTGCGCAGCAGCCTCGCCTTTACCCGTAAGATGCGTCGGGAAGAACGCGCATTGGCGCATCACTGGCGGTTACGGCAGAACCTGCTGGGACAGGCCGTCACGGAGCTGAATTTCCAGTCACCGGAGACGGTCAGCAGCTGGTACCGCCGGTGGAGCAACGAGTTTGACGCGCGTGAGCTTGCCCCTGCCTTCTGGCACTGGCGATCGCGATATGCCTCGCTGGCCTCTCTGGACTGGCTGCGGGATGCCGGGGAGCCGCTGTGTGGTGTCATCCATGAAATCAGCTTCATTGTGAGAGAGACGCCGGAGTCTGTGCGTCAGGCAGAACGCTGGCAGGTCCCGAACAAGCTGACACACCGGAGCCACGGATGAAGTGGCGCTATTCCCTGCGCTGGAAACTGCCGCACAGGCCCTGCCCGGGTCCACTGGAGCTGGTTTCCGTTGTCGTGGAGGCTGGGCAGGCGGCACCTGAAGAAGTGATGTCTTGCTGGGTGGCGGGCGCGGGATATGCGGTATGCGTGGATTTTCTCGACGAGAGGCAGATTAAGCGATGGAGCGACGAGCGGAAAGCCGCCGCCCGCCACCGGAATCTGGTGCGCCGCATCAACAGGATTGCGCCCTTGTTTGCCGACGAGCTGATCGAGCGGGAGCTTGAGAGCAGACCCGGGTATTTTCGCGGCAAATCAGAACGATGATGGCGCGATGCCTGGTCAGTATGGCAGCGGGTAAGGTATACTGGCGGTGGCGCTTGAGGCTTTTTGCCTCATGACGTGAAGGTGGTTTGTTACCGTGTTGTGTGGCAGAAAGCAGAAAGCCCCGTAGTTAATTTTCATTAACCCATGCACTGCGCCCATTTAGTTGGACTCTCAAATTGGAGAGTCCCATGTCAAGACGTAAGTACACCTTTGAACAGCGCCTCGAAGTGGTTATGCACTATTTAGCTACTGATGAAGGCTATCGCTTAACATCAGCTCGCTTTAACGTTCCCAGAACCCAGGTAAGATTATGGGTTGCAGCCTATGATGTTTATGGAGAAGAAGGTCTGAAGCCCAGAGATAAGGGCGTATCAATCGATCCCGAAATCAGAGTAGAAGCCGTGAAGGCTGTGCTGACGGGGCAGATTTCCCAGACGCAGGCAGCTGCGAAATTTAACGTTGCTGGTGCGGCATCTGTTGGGAAGTGGATGAAGGTGTTCAGCGAACATGGAGAGCAAGGGCTTCGTTCTCTTCGTGTGGGCAAAAAAAGGGCACTTCATATGATTGATGATCCTGTTGCGCTTGAAGTGGCATTGGAACGTTCGAAAGATAAACATATTCAGGAGCTGGAAAGAAAAGTTCGGTCCCTTGAATTACGGGTACTTTATCTAAAAAAGCTGAAAGCCTTAGTTCGGTAAGAGACAGAGTCAGGATTATCGACGAACTGAGGCAACACTACCCGTTCGACCAGCTTTTGCAGATTGCTCAGATACCAAGAAGCACCTTTTACTATCACCTGAAAGCGCTTAAATCTCCGGATAAATATGAAGAGATTAAAAGCAGAATCATAGAGATATATAACGAGAACTGTGGTCGTTATGGCTATCGCAGAGTCACGCTGGCACTCCGGCAGGAGGCAGGCCGCATTAACCATAAAGTTGTTCAGCGGCTGATGAACCTGCTTTCCCTGAAAGCGGCTATTAAAGTCAAGCGATACAGCTCGTGGCGAGGTGCGCTGGGGGAAACTGCTGACAATGTTCTAAAGCGGAATTTCAAGGCAACCCGACCCAATGAAAAATGGGTCACTGACGTCACCGAATTTGCCGTCAATGGGCGAAAGCTCTACCTCTCCCCGATTATCGATCTCTTTAATAACGAAGTGATTTCCTACAGTATCTCAGAGCGTCCAGCAATGGCTATGATTGATGAGATGCTGGACAAGGCGTTTGCAAAACTGGACAAGAAGAGCACGCCTATTCTCCATTCTGACCAAGGCTGGCAGTACCGGCACCGCTGGTATCAGTATCAGCTTAAAGCGAGTGGTGTAGTTCAAAGTATGTCACGAAGGGGAAATTGCCTCGACAACGCCTGTGCAGAATGCTTTTTTGGCACACTGAAGTCTGAATGCTTTTATCTCAATAAATTCAACAATATTGAGGAACTAAAGACAGCTCTTTCGGATTATATTCACTATTATAATAATCAACGAATTAGCATAAAATTAAAAGGTCTGAGCCCGGTTGAATACCGTCTGAAGGTCTGTTCCCACCCTGTCAGGACTTAACGAACCTACCTTGATAGGGGGATCCTTAAGCTGTTGCATGCTTTCACTCATGCCAATCGACCTTAAGCTACCTGTTAAACATAGAACTCGTTTACTCCGCCCATGCATAATTGCTACACTCTCATGTATATGCAGGTCAATTTCAGGCACATAAAACAGGATCACTTACGTGGCTAGCGCAGAGCAACTTAAGGCACTTATCAAATCGCACATTAGTCGCGATGATGGTCACTTTTATTCAGTGGCTATGCAGGTTGCTGCGCATGAGGCGAAACAGGGCCATGGACGATTAGCTGAGGAGCTTTTAACTCTTCTCGACAAGGCAAAAGCAAAACTGGCTAATGATAAAAGTGGGAAGCTGGTACCCCTGTCCAATGCGGCCAAAAACCGTACAGATCTTGGTAATTTATTGATTGTTAGCCAGCCAGAATACCGATTGGCCGATGTTGTTCTGGATCATTCTGCCCATTCTCAGCTGCAGCGGCTCATACGTGAACAGCGTATGATGTCTCGAATCAAAGAGCATGGCCTTTCCCCAAGACGAAAAGTTTTGTTAGTCGGTCCTCCTGGAACGGGAAAAACTTTAACAGCATCAGCATTAGCTGGTGAACTTGGTATTCCTTTGTTTCAGGTTCGTTTTGATGCTCTGATTACAAAGTTTATGGGGGAGACAGCTTCCAAGCTACGGCAGGTGTTTGATGCTATTGCTGATATTCGTGGTGTTTATTTTTTCGATGAGTTTGATGCTATCGGCTCCCAACGCAGCCTCACAAATGATGTAGGTGAGATTCGCCGCGTACTCAATAGCTTTTTGCAGATGATCGAGCAAGACAACTCAAGTAGTATAATTATTGCTGCTACTAATCATCCGGAAATTTTAGATTATGCGTTGTTCAGACGTTTTGATGATGTTATTGAGTACCATTTGCCAACGTTAGAACAGGCACTCGACTTAATAAAATCTCGACTAGGAGCATTTGCGCCCAAGCCTTTCCGTAAAAATGGATTAGAAAAACA
This sequence comes from Enterobacter cloacae complex sp. AR_0002, assembly GCF_001922365.1. NCBI lineage: Bacteria > Pseudomonadati > Pseudomonadota > Gammaproteobacteria > Enterobacterales > Enterobacteriaceae > Enterobacter > Enterobacter cloacae complex sp. AR_0002. The sequence continues at coordinate 89,058 of NZ_CP018815.1, read as the reverse complement.
GGTTGCTGGTTTAAGCTATGCTGAAATTTGTCGAGCTGTCGATGAATCAATTAAAGATGCCCTCATGAGCGATCGCATGCAGGTCGATCTTGCCATATTAAAGCAGGCTTTAGAAGAGCGTCGTTTGATCAGTAGTAAGTTATCACTTAACGAAAAAAACAAGTTAAAACATGACGGAACAAACCAACGATAAAAGGCTTCATCTCTCTTTACCAAAAAATTCTACAGCACAGCCCTATACAGCACATTCTCTTGGTGGGAGTGGCTCTACCTTACTACCTGAGCGGGATCGACAAGCACATGGAGTAGCCCTAAGAACTCAACTGCAGCAGGTTAAGGAAATGTCGGCCCAAATTCGTGAAGGGCAAGAAAACCTTGAGCTAATTAGCGGTCTCGGAATGCAAATTGAGTTTATTGGGCAACCTGATGTTGAATTAGCATTTGAAAGCTTGGGTAATGAGAGGGGGCGGAACAAAGCTCAGCACATAGAAGTTTTAAGTATACATAAGGAGGGCGATATAACCTCTGCAAATGTATTTGTGCCTGATGGAAAGCTAGTGCATTTCGAAAATTACATTCAGGATTATTTGACTGAGAAACGCCGCGCAGACGGGGTTTCCGCTGACCATAAATCGTTAATAAATACATTATCAGCAATACGTCTTGCAGAAATTAAATCTCTTTGGACAGACGATTTGAGTTTATTGCCATCTGACCCGGATGAGGCATTTTGGTGGGAAGTATGGCTACCAGTGAGGGGTAATAGAAATGCCGTTGTTACTGATTTTCATCGAATAAGCCATGCGACTGGATGCCAGGTCAGCGAACACAAAGTCGATTTTCCTGAGCGAACCATAACCTGGATGTATGGTTCTCAGAGCCAATTTTCTCAAGCTAGGTTGGTTTTAAACTGTGTAGCAGAATTGCGGCGTGCAAAAGATACAGCTGAGTTTTTCGAAGGACTACCAGCATTGGAACAACAGCTTTGGGTGGATGATGCACTGCGACGTCTCCAGGTTCCTTCACCCGAAGACAATGTACCTTATATCTGTTTGTTGGATTCAGGCATTAATCGCGGGCACGCTATGCTTGCACCTGTTTTGCACCAGCAGGACATGCATACAGTCAATGACGCGTGGGGAGTCAATGACACCGCAAACCATGGTACGGGGTTGGCTGGAGTTGCAATCTATGGCGATATGATTGACGCTTTGTCTTCTACTGATGCAATAGAAGTAGGACACCGACTCGAGTCAGTTAAGCTTACTCCAAATTATGGGGCCAACGTTGGTGACGCAAAACAGCATGCATATCTGTTCAGCTCAGCCGTTACACGTCCTGAAATTCTCAATGGTCAGCGCAAACGTATTTTTAGTTCAGCAGTAACAGCAACTGCTTATCGTGACTTTGGTCGCCCTTCAGCTTGGTCATCAATGGTCGATTCACTGGCAGTAGATGCGCTAGCAGAAACCCCTTTTCCCCGGTTGTTTGTTCTTTCCGCTGGGAACATAGTTGATCGCGACCATTGGGGAAACTATCCCGCCAGTCTTTCAGTTAATCAAATCCATGATCCGGGCCAGTCATGGAACGCATTAACTGTAGGTGCATTTACTGACAAGGTTGAGTTAAATGAGCCTGAATTTATTCCGGTTGCTGATCAAGGAGCATTAAGTCCTTTCACCACTACCTCAATGGGATGGGAACCTGTCTGGCCGTTTAAGCCAGATGTAGTTTTTGAGGGGGGGAATGCAGCTGCTAACACAGAATTTGTCGATAACTTTGCGAGTTTAGAATTACTAACAACAAGTGCTTCATCCCACCGCCAATTTTGGACAACTAATGCAACTAGTGCAGCTTCTGCGCTGTGTGCCAGAATGGCTGCAAGGTTAATGGCACAATATCCTGAGTATCGCCCAGAAACGATCCGTGCTCTGATCACACACTCTGCGCAATGGACACCTGCTATGTTGCGTATGTATCCTGCTCGCAATAAAAGTGGCTTCGCACAGCTTATACGCCATTGCGGCTGGGGCTCACCAGATGTTGAACGTGCGCTCTGGAGTGTGAAAAATAGTCTGACACTGGTAGCTGAAGACAGCTTGTACCCCTATCGTAAGACTCGCGACGGTATTAAAACTCGTGACTTGAATTTACATGCGCTACCTTGGCCACTGGAACAGCTCCAGGAGTTACAGGATACGCAGGTAGAGCTCAGGGTTACATTGTCTTATTTCATCGAACCTAACCCTTCAGCACGGGGGAGTTCATCAAGATATCATTACCCATCCCACCGTCTTCGCTTTGCGATGAAAAGACAAACAGAATCTTTAGACGAATTTAAAACTCGCATCAATGCAGCAGCTGAGTCTGAAGAGAGTGAGCATGGGACTACCGGTAACGATGATAACTGGTCATTAGGTGCTACTCAACGACATAAAGGGTCGTTGCATCAGGATATATGGCGGGGGGCAGCAGCAGAGCTTGCTAGTTGTGGTTATTTGGCTGTTTATCCTGCACAAGGTTGGTGGAGAACCAGAGGCGCTTTGCAACGATTTGATTCTGAAGCTAAATACAGTCTGGTTGTATCGATTCATGCACCCGAAGCAGACGTAGACCTTTATGCCGCAGTGGAAACCTTGGTCGAAAATATGGTTGAAAATCCTGTTGAAATAATGGGTTAGATGACTATAAAAGTAATGCGATCCGACAGAGGACATAACGAGCAAATCGATATGTCCTTGGCTACAATGATAGGCATAGATCATATTTCTAGCCTTTTCAGTGATTCCCAAAGGTTTTGCGAGCAAGCCCTACAACAGCATTGAAAATGAGTGAACAGTAGTGTAGGTAGTGAATAATATGGATAATTCGACTACTTAAACGTTAATTCATCCACACCTAAAAACAAAAAAGAGCTCGCATTTCTGCGAACTCTTATCGTCAAGCCTCGTTTATTCTGTCCAACTTTTTGGGGTCAGTACACCACGAGGCCACCTGTATGCCTAGACAACATCAGGATAGCCTCTTAGATGCCGCGAGGCAAGGAGATGTATGGGTCCTGTTAACACCAAGCTGTAATGTCCCCTTTGGGGCTGCGGATGTTTTCCTGGACTGTTATGTTGTGATCCCAAGATGCTGCCGGTACTTCACAGGACTCATTGCACCTAATGATAGCTTGATACGTTTCTCATTATACCAGCGTATGTACCTGTCCAGGAAGCAGATAAATTTTTCCAGCGTGATACCCGCCCAGTCTCTGCCATAGAACATTTCGTTTTTGATACGCCCGAAGAAGCCTTCACACGCAGCATTATCCGACGAGCATCCTTTGCGCGACATGGACCTTATAAGTCCGGAGGTGTTGATACGCTCAAGCCAGCCCGGCCACCGGTAATGGCCACCACGATCGCTGTGTATCACCGGTTTATCATGTTCGCTGAGCGTATCGAGTGCGTCATCGAGCATCGTATTCACCAGCGTCGCGTCCGGGCGTGTTCCTATCGACCAGCTTACAACCTGGCCATCAAAGCAGTCGATAACCGGCGACAGATAGACTTTTCCAGCCGGAAGCTGGAACTCCGTAATATCGGTCAGCCACTTCTCATTTGGCCTGCAGGAACTAAAATCCCGGGCGAGTAAATTTTCCGGTGCCGGACCGATTTCGCCACAGTAAGAGTTATATCGTCGTCGCCTGGTGCGCTTAACAACGAGCTGCTCTTCTGCCATCAGTCTGCGGACAACCTTTTCAGAAATAACTCTGTTGTTACTGCGAAGCATCGCGTGAAGGCGCCGGTAGCCGTAACAGCGGTAATTCTCCTCAAAGATATCGGCCATGATCACGCGTATTTCCGCATACTTATCGTACAGACGTTTGCTGGCTTTGTGGTAAAAATAACAGCTGCGGGCAAGTTGCAGAACGCTTAGCAACTCAGCAACGGGGTACTTTTTCTTAAGGGCATCAACTATCAGGGTTTTCTCCCTGTTTTTCAGTTTCAGAAAGCTGACGCCCAGATCTTTTTTTATCAGTTCATTCGCCTTTGTCAGTATGTCACGTTCGAGCTGCAGCTGATGAACCTGCTTCCTGAGACGCTGGATTTCACCGAGTAAAGCATCCTGATTTTTATCCTGAGGGGCTGCCTTTCGTTTGCGCATGGATTGATAAGCCTCGTCACTGATAAGGTCTTTCTTCCATTTGTACAGGACCGGGACGCTGACGCCTATGCTTTGTGCAACTTTACGCGCGGTTCCACGTCGGTTACAGAGCTCCCGGACGGCCTGAGACCTCTCTTCCGGGCTGAAGCATTTGCTTGTGCCTGAGCGAATGACCAGGGGACGCGCATTTGGGTAAAACTCTTCAATCCAGCGCTTTAGAATTTCGTTACTGGGGTAGCCGATGGCTCGGCGAGTGTACGACAGGCAACCACCGTGAGTAAGATAATGCTCAACAGCAGCAATTTTCTGTGTCCGTGAATAGCGTTCTCTTGGCTTTAATTCCCTGGGTAAATCGCCCTTCTCTTCATAAATCCGAACCCAACGGCCCAGCTGTTTTGTGGAAGGATATCCCAGCTCCATGACGACAACGGAGGCTTTCTTTCCGTACCGGTAATAGAGTTCGACGGCCCGAATCCGGTCCTCGTATGAATGCATAAATTAACTCCTGAAGGTCCAGGAATTTGTCCGCACTTCCTTTGAACCATTCTAAAATGTCCCCAGACAATTCTCTGGGGGATTTTTCATGATCAAAGAGACTGTTACGATGAGTCATAAGGAACTCCACCGACTTCAGATTATTCAGGAGTCAATTAATCGACATATTACTCAGGAACAAGCTGCGGCACGCATTGGCATTTCTATTCGGCAGGTTAAACGTCTGGTGCAACGGTATAGAAATGAAGGGCCTTCTGGTCTGGTTTCCCACCGACGTGGAAAGCGTCCTAATAATTCCTTTTCTACTGAATTCAGAGCAACAGTAATTTCACTCCTCAAAGGCCGTTACGCTGATTTTGGACCTACGTTTGCGTGCGAAAAATTGCGCGAGATACACGGTTTATCTTTATCCGTTGAAACTCTCAGAAAGTGGATGATAGAAGAGGGGTTATGGCGTGAACGCCGTCGTAAAATTGCCCGTATATATCAACGCCGCATGCGACGACCATCTTACGGTGAACTGATCCAGATTGATGGCTCACCTCATGACTGGTTTGAAAATCGAGGCCCCAGATGTACACTGATCGTTTTCATTGATGATGCCACCAGTGCGTTGATGGCGTTGCGTTTTGTGCCTGCTGAAACAACCCGGGCTTACATGGAAACCCTCCGGGGTTACCTTAATGATCATGGCGTACCGCTCGCTCTCTACTCTGATAGACACAGTATATTCAGGGTAAATAACCCAGAGCGGGAAGGTGAGCTGACCCAGTTCACTCGTGCGATAAAGACACTGGGCATCGAGCCAATCCATGCCAACAGCCCGCAGGCAAAAGGGCGGGTAGAGCGCGCCAATCAGACACTACAGGACAGGCTGGTCAAAGAAATGCGGCTTCAGAATATCAGTGATATTGAAACAGCAAATGCATGGTTGCCGACCTTTATTGAAGCCTATAACAACCGGTTCGCTACGTCGCCTCGTACTACTGATAATGCTCATCTTGATGTGCACCATTCTGAAGAGGAACTGGGTTATATCTTCAGCCTACAGGCGAAGCGCGTTCTGTCTAAAAATCTCACTTTCCAGTACAAAAGCAGTGCGTTTCAGGTACGCAGTGAGGGCCGGGGATATCGACTTAGGCATTCGGTTGTTACTGTATGCGAGAACTTTGACGGTGAAATTAACGTTCTGTATGACGGGAAAGCGCTGGGCTGGGAAAAGTATGTTGATGGCCCGGAGCCTATACCACTGGATGATGAAAAGAGTGTCCATGAACGAGTGGATAATGCCCGTATTGATTTACGCTCAAAATACTATGTTAAACCTAAAGCTGACCATCCCTGGCTTACGCGCCGAACGCAAAGTCATCAGCAAGTTAAGCCCCCGAAGTTACCTAAAAAGAAGCCTGATCCCGATAAAAAAGATTGAAACCAAGATCGATTCGGTTGAGTGCATATCCATTCATAGGGTAGATTCTTAAGTCGCGTTTCTGGTGTTCATTTTCGGGTGGTTTGTTACTTGTTTTACCGGGGATATGCCAGAAACGCGCTGAGTCAGTCTGGGCGGTGCGCGTAATGCGGCGTTATGGTAAATAGCCTATGCTAATGTCCGCTAAGAGCGAGAAGCGGACGTTTGGTTGACGAACTATATATATAAAAAAACATAGCCCGTCAGAATTGTGTTTTAGGGTTTGCTGATAACTGCAACATATAAAATTGAACCATCATTTTCATGGCTTACCGGTCCACTGACCCGTACCAGGTCCTGAGCATCGAAGTGCTGCCCGTTCCAGACTTTCTGCGGGATGCGGACTTTGATGGTACCGGTTGGGTCGCGGAACGTATACCACTCGTCCTGCTGCTGGCTGACAACATTGCCTTCCAGTGTGATCCACGCCCCTTCGTGCATTGACGATACGATCTGAATCCGGCTTTGACTATTCTCCTGCTGAACTTTATGACCGGCATACATGTGCTCAGTGACGACAGGCTCTTTCTCTGCGGAGAAGCCACCTTGCGCTGCCAGAGCAGGAATGGCGATGAACGAAGTGAGTAACACTCCGGTGACGAACTGACTGAAATATTGTTTTTGCATAGCAGATTCCATTTATAATTTTACATCCCCCATGGGGGATATTGTCGATGATAAATGAGCGGCTATAAAAGCTCAATTCCTATCCCCGGCAGGGGGATAAAAATATGATGGGCTTCAGAAATATAAAACCCACCGGTTGGTGGGTTCAGGCGTGAGATTCATACAGGAGAAAATCAGCTCGTTACGCCGATCCAGCCGTGATAGCCCATGTAAATGCCGACAAGTGCAATCAGTACGCTTGAGAAGTATGGAGCCCGCCGCGCCAGCGTATCCAGGCCACTCCAGCGTTTGGTTGCCTGACGAACGCTGAAAGCCGCCGCTGCGCCCACTGAAACCAGCGTGATCGCTAAACCGATGCTGAAACACAGTACCAGCGCGGCACCGAGCGTAAATTCCTTCACCTGGATGCAGAGCAGCAAAACGGTAATGGCTGCCGGGCAAGGAATAAGGCCGCCGGTCAGGCCGAACAGGATTATTTGTCCGGTGGTTACGCTGCGATTCGCAAAACGTTTTTTGATGTCGTTCGCATGCGCTTTTTCGTGAGCATCCTGATATTCGCGAGAATTAACATCCAGACCTTCCAGCGAGGAATGATCGTGGTCGTGTTCATGTTCACGGAATTCCACATCATAATCATGCACATGGCCGCGATGGCCTAAAGACAGGCGAACATCAAAGCTGTGTGGCTCCGGGATCGCCAGGGCCGATTCCATAAACCCGTCTTTTTCGACGAAATCAAATACCTGTGAAAATGTCCCTGGACCACGGTTGGTCACCAGAGAAATGTCGCGAGCTTCCCATTTCTTGCCGCTGAGCGAGCGTAAACGCCAGTGAGGGGGTTGTCCTTCTTCGAAAATCGAGAGTTCAACGCTGCCATGGCCCGTATCGATGATGCGGGTTTCGTCATGATCGTGATGACCGTGGCTGTGTTCCTCTTCCTGCTCCATCTTCCACAGCTTTTCGCCGCGCCAGGTTCGCCAGAACATCCATGCCGCCGTACCGAGAATGATGACGGCGGAAATCAGCTGAAACCAGGGTTCGGCTGATTCAGCAGTGAATTTCTGACTGATATACATTCCGCCGAACGCAATGAGCCAGACAACAGACGTATGAGAAATTGTCGCGGCAAGCCCCAGTAATACCGCTTGCTTGACCGTTCCCCGGATGGCCACAATAAAGGCGGCCATCATCGTTTTGGAATGCCCTGGCTCCAGTCCGTGAAGCGCACCGAGCAAAATAGCGCTGGGGATGAACAGCCAGGCATTGGCCACGCCTTGCTGTAAAAGAGTGGAAAAATCAGTCATGTTTCGCTTGCCTTAAAGATATTTAGTTATCTCTTTAAATTCGCTAAGCGTCTTATCAGACTCCGTGTGGTCAGCATGAAGGGCATCCTCCAGGCAGTGATCCAGATGGTCATGAATTAAGGTACGCTTCGCATTCGTTATCGCCTTTTCCACAGCGTGCAGTTGCTGGGCGATATCCAGACATGCTTTCTCATCTTCGAGCATCTGGATGGTACTTTTCAGGTGCCCTGCGGCACGTTTAAGTCTTTTAATAATGTCAGGGTGTGATGCATGAACGGTCATGGTTTATCCTCTCCAGGTGGAAGGGATAAGATAATGTGTATCAACGCCATGGTCACACTTTTTATCGGCTTATCCTCTCCTGATACGTTGTCTTTTTTTGGGAAATTACTTCTCTTTCTTCGGCCAGGACGGATGTTCATCGTCAATGACGAAATCATGCTCATGGGTCGATTCGTTGTTTGTTTCCGGGTCTTTGTGGCTGTGAACCTGAGCGTACACTTCATGCTCAGGACGCCAGATAAGTACGGCGGTGACCAGCGACAATGTTGCCACAACAGTCAGGGCGATGAATGAAGCCTGTGTCCCCCATGCCGCACCAACCCATCCGGCCAGCGGATAAGTCACCAGCCAGCATGAATGTGACAGTGCAAACTGGGCGGCAAACAGCGCCGGTCTGTCTTCCGCTGTTGACGAACGGCGCAGCAGGCGACCACCCGGTGTCTGAGAAAGTGAATAGCCCACCCCCAGCAGTGCCCAGAGCACAACCAGCGTGATGTAATCCTTCAGGAAAATGCCTGACCCCAGGCCAATGACTAAAAGCGCCGTACCTGCAAGCATCGGCATACGGTCGCTCATGTTGTCGAGGAGTCTGGGGAGAACCAGGGCCGATACCATGGACCCCACGCCGAAGAAGGCCAGCGCAATAGCGGTAGACCGCTGTGAGAAACCAAAGTCCGCCTGAACCAGAACGACGGTGTTGACGATAACCATTGCACTCGCTGCCGCTACGGCCATGTTGAGTGCCAGCAGGCCGCGCAGTCTGGGCGTTTTCAGGAAGATGCGCATACCTCGTGTAGTTTTGTCATAGATGCTGCGTTTGACCGTTAACGCTTTCATCTTCGGCAGTGTCACGGAAACAACCAGAGCTGCTGAAGCAAGGAACCCGACTGCCGTACCGGCAAACAGGTTGTGGAAACTCATGACCGTCAGCAGTGCAGCCGCCAGCATAGGGCTGATGACGCTTTCAAGATCGTAGGCCAGACGTGACAGAGACAGCGCCCGGGTATATTCACGTTCGTCAGGAAGAATATCCGGGATAGTTGCCTGGAAAGTAGGCGTAAACGCCGCCGAGGCAGCCTGAAGAATGAAGATCAGGATGTAGATTTCCCATATCTGGGTGACAAAAGGCAGCGTGATAGCCACGAGAGCGCGAACCAGGTCCAGTGTTACCAGCATGGTGCGACGCGGGAATTTATCGGCAAAAGCCGCCGCCACGGGCGCAACAAGAATATAGGCGCTCATTTTGATAGCCAGCGCGGTACCCAGCACTGCCCCGGCTCTGTCACCTGCGAGATCGTAGGCCAGTAACCCTAACGCAACGGTCGCCAGACCGGTGCCAATAAGGGCGATAACCTGTGCCATAAACAGGTGGCGATAGGTACGATTAGAAAGAATGTTGAGCATCAGGAAATCTCTTGGTTTGAAATCACATCCCCCCCAGGGGGATATTCAAAGCATAGAGGGACCTGAAAAAAATGACAAGCTTTATCCGGGTGAGGAGGATACTGATTCGTCTGTTATCTTGGATGTTAAATAAAAAAGCTTCAGGTATCCCAGCGTTATACCTGAAGCAGCATAAAAAGTGTCGAAGGTGTTATCGCCGCTTCCCTGCGCAGCCCCTCCTGACGAGAAGGGAATTAACTCAGTTGTCCCAGACAGGTTTTCAGGCTCAACCGGGTGGCTTCAATATCACTATGGATAATGGTGCACCAGTCATCACGGTTAGCCCGAATGACCTCCAGCCAGTTATTCAGTGCCTGATTAAACGCCATGGTTTTCTCGCGCTGCGGCCAGCTCATCTGGTTAGTGCTGTAAATGTCCTGCCCTGGCTGCGGCATTAGTACGGTTTGCTGCGTCGACATCCGGGAAGTCACCGGCCAGGTATCAGAGTTGCCATCCCAGGAAGGCATCACCGGGAAACCCGCTCCGCGCAAGGCCATATCCCAGGTGGCATCAAACAGGTATGTTTTGCCCTGTAGCTCAAAAGCCACAGTGTCATGAAATCCCTGTGTTTGCGGCAAAATTGCCAGAATATCCGCAGGTACAGGCAAATCAGCCCAGTCAAACCGCACCAGCTTTCGCTTTGCCGTAATGCCACCATCGGTCAGCAGTCGTTCGGCAGCAGCGGCTTTATGACGGCAGTCGCCAAAGCCCTGCTGAAACAGACTCATGCTTTCGCCATTCCATGCACCGAGCTGATAGGGTATCCGCCTGACCAGCTCAAAAATGGCTCTTCGCAGTTCAGTTGAGCCAGGTTTAAGCCCGAGCGACTGCAAAACCCAGCCCGGCGTTATCGCCTCTTGTTGATTGCGGCGGGTGTTTATTTTTTGCCATGTTTCACTGACTTTTTCAGCCAGAGAGGCTGCCAGGGTTTCCCCCGGCAGTAATGTTGTCATCAGCAACGCTCCTGTGGTGGTGAGAAAATGTCTGCGCGTCAACATATCGGGCGTTACACCTCTACGTTGCGACGAAGCGCCGACATAACCAGTGATTCACAGACCACTTCTTCATCCTCTGCCCGCTTTACGCCGGGGAAGACCATCTGACTTACCGGGGACGAACGAAGCCGGTGATAACGGGCAATCGCGCCATTCATTCCTCCCATTTGCTTACGTCTGACCAGCCGCAGTCCGTGCTCCCAGGCGACTTCATCCATCGCGCTCGCCAGAACAGGGTCATGGTTGAAGATCAGGACGCCATCCTCTTTCAGCAGGCGTGCAGCGCTGCGAAGGAAAGCCGTGTAATCCTGTTCGAAATAGGCCGCTGCCTGGGAGTAGATAATATCGACCTCACCTGCCTGAACACCTCTGTTTTCCAGCGCTCCCAGCCCGGCTGCTGTCACGTAAGGATGCTCAGTCACGCCTTTTGGCAGCGATGCATGCCACGGTGTGAGATTAGTGAAGTGCAGGAATACGCTTTCCCCAAGTTGCTCCCTGAACTCCCCGGAAAGCCCGGAAATCGTCGCCTGATGGCCGGCACATTCCTCAGCGCGAAAACCCGCCCAGGCGGCACCAATTTCCAGGAAGGTGACTTTCCCGTTTTTGTGGTGAATGTTTTTCGCATAGTGGGCGATGTCGAACCCAATTTCTCGCGCCAGGCGAAATGAACCGCCGCTGGATGTCCAGGGGCCATCAAAGCCAAAGGCAAGGATCGCTTTGAGCATCGAGCCCGTTTCCTGATGCATCATTTTCAGGAACGGAATGACTTTACGCCGTGAAGGAACCGGGACATTCGGACGCATTTTTTTGGCCTGAAGGTCGCGATTAACGCCCATGCAGAGCGTCTGCCAGTGCAGGGGATCAACACGATAATTGAGTGCAGTGAAATTACGCGCAATCTCTCGACGCGCCTGGATAGAGTCTTTATACATAGCCTCTCCGCTAAATCTGAAGTTGATTAAAGCCGGGCAGCAAAAACTGCCGGTAACAGCGATCAGATCTGGCGGATGCTGGGAGGACGGTAAATGATGTCCGTGGCCTTAACCGGGCTACGAAGATCGGCAAGCGGCAACCATCTGTCTGTTACAGGAGAGAGGGAAATCTCTACAGAGGGCGGCTGCTCAGGGGTTTCATGGAAATGGTCTGTCTGATGATGGCCTGCGTGGCCAGACTGAGGGATATCCGAATCGTGAGAGTGATCCTGCATTGACATGGTGACTTCTGCGTCATGCAGATTCATCTCGTAGCCTGTCAGGCCGTTTGTACCGTGCGACGCAAACGTCACCATCGACGACATCATCATGCCAATGGCCATGATGACGATCATCAGAACATAACGGGGCGAACGTTTAAACATCGGGTACATCGCTGATTGCTTTCCTCAATAGACAATGACAACGGTATAAAAAGATTAGCATCCCCCCGGGGAGGATGTAAGGGCTGGAATGTAAAGTCTTGTATTGGCGATATGAATAAAAAGGCCCGCATAATGCATCAGCGACCGGGGCGACCAGAATATAAGCAAGCATCTTCATTGCCAGCGCCGTTCCCGACTCCCCCTGCCCTGTCGCCCGCCAGCAGGCCCAGTGCAACGGTAGCAAGACCGGTACCGATAAGAGCAATTATGAGCACCATAAAAAGATAGCGATATGTACGGTTAGAAAGACTGAAAATATGTAGCAATCTCTACCATATGTATTAATCTCTACACTATGAAACTACATATCCTTATTCTGACACTGCCCACTGAGCAGGCCACATTACGTATGCGTGTCTGGCGGGCATTAAAAAATACCGGTGCCGCCATGCTGCGCGACGGCGTTTATCTGTTGCCTGAAGCGCAACAGAGCCATGAGATTTTTAACGAGATGAGTCGTGAAATCAGCGGTGAGGGAGGAACGGCCTTTGTTTTTGACGCAGAGAGGGGGGGTAAGCGGGAACCCCAGAAAATTCCGCCATTCCGCATTGTGGAATTTTTTGGGGGGGTGGTCCGCGGCATGACGACCCGCCAAAGGCTACCGCATCTATCTGAGGCGCTGTGGCGCGACGCTGAAACCCCGGGGAATTCCGCTACTCCAGTTCCAGGTCCGCAATAGTTCGTCCAGGTCGGGTGGCGTACGCCGGAAACGCCGATTTTTCCGCAACCGTTTCTGCGTTGTCGGCAAGGTGGTCTCAGAGAGCGCTCAAGAAGCGGTTTTTCTCGTATGTTTAGCTACGGTGGCCTAGGAGCCTGCGCGGCAGAAGCCAAATCGGCGGAAGATCGAGGACGATACGGGGATGGCTGCCAGTTACCTTCCTTACCGACCCGACCAATCCTATCTGCTGCCCCCTTCTCTGGGAGAGTGGCTACCTGAAGGGCATCTTGCCTACTTCATCAGCGAGACTGTCGATACGCTGGACTTGAGCGCATTCCACGCCCGGTATGCCGGCGGTGGTCCGGGCAATCAGCCGTTTCATCCGGCGATGATGGTCAAAGTGCTGATCTATGGTTACGCGAGCGGCGTCTTCTCTTCGCGCAAACTAGCCAGGAAGCTGTACGAGGATGTCGCGTTGCGTGTGCTGGCCGCTGGAAACTTCCCGGCCCACCGCACGCTGAGTGACTTCCGTGCCCTACACCTGACCGAGCTTGAGAATTTGTTCGTTCAGGTGGTGCAACTGGCGCGCGAATGTGGGCTGGTGAAGCTTGGCACGATCGCGGTCGACGGCACCAAGGTAAAAGCCAACGCCAGCCGCCACAAGGCGATGAGCTATAAGCGCATGAAGCCGGCCGAGGACGAATTGCATTGCGAGATCAAGGCGCTGCTTGATCGCGCCAAGGCTACCGACGACCAGGAGCGTAACGAGCCGGAGCTGGACATTCCTGCCGAGATTTCTCGCCGCGAGAAGCGCCTGGAGGCGATCCAGGCGGCAAAGGCGCGCCTGGAAGCGCGCCAGCGTGAAGCGGACCAGGCCCGGGGGCGCAGCGAAGACGATGGCCGCCGGCCTCGCCATCCGGATGGCTCGGACAAGGGCGGTGGCTCGTACAAACGCGAGTTTGGTGTGCCGGATGACCGTGATCAGGAAAGCTTCACCGATCCGGACAGCCGGATCATGAAACACGCCGGTGGTGGCTCCGAGCAGAGCTACAACGGGTACACAGCGGTCGATGCCGAGCACCAGATCATCGTGGCGGCGGAGTTGACCAACTGCGCCGCGGACAGTCAGGCGCTGCTGGGCATGCTGGCAGCAGTTCAGGCCAACACCGGAGAAATGCCGGCCCAGACGCTGGCGGATGCGGGATTCCGTAGTGAGGCTGTTCTGGCAAAGGTCGCCGATCACCACGGCGATGTCATCGTTGCCCTCGGCCGCGAGGGACGTGAAGATGCCAAGGTCAATGCCAAGACCCATCCGCATACGGCGGCGATTGCGGCGAAATTGAAAACGGAGCAAGGCGATGCAGCTTACCGCCGGCGCAAGTCGATCGTGGAGGCTCCGAATGGTTGGATCAAGGCGGTGATGGGATTGCGTCAGTTCAGCATGAGGGGCCTGGACAAGGTGCAAGCCGAGTGGAAGCTCGTCTGCATGGCGCTAAATCTGAGGCGAATGGCGTATCTGTGAGGGCGAAGGTTAAATGGGGCGGCTCAAATGCACCCCAGTCGTCATAACACGCCGCGCGCCGCAAGATTGGTATCCTTGGCGCCGACGCCTTGCCAATTGCAGAGAGCGCCGCCGCCATCGTCAGTGCTCTACAGAAAACCGGTCACACGGCTCTGCCGCGCAGACTCCTAGCCTAAATGTGACAGTGGTTGGTAATCCATGCCGCCCGCAAGGGCGGCGGTGGTGGGCCAATAGATGATTTTCAGAGCCTTACTGCCCGTTGACGCCCAATCCCTCGAGCGCGAGTCTAGCCGCAGCGGCGATGACGGCCTCGCTGTACTTGTCATCCTTGTTAGGCGCCCGGGTGTAGACGGCCAACACAATAGGTGCGCGCCCAGTGGGCCAGACGACGGCATAGTCATTTGCCGTGCCATACACTCCGCAGGTTCCGGTTTTGTCTCCGACTGCCCAGTCTGCCGGCACCGCCGCGCGGATGCGGTGGTTGCCGGTCGTGTTTCCCTTTAGCCAATCAACAAACTGCTGCCGCTGCGGCGCAGCCAGTGCAGAGCCCAGTGTCAGTTTTTGTAAGCTTTCCGTCACGGCGCGCGGCGATGAGGTATCGCGCGCATCGCCTGGGATGGCGGAGTTCAGCTCCAGCTCCCAGCGGTCCAGACGGAACGTGGTATCGCCGATAGAGCGCATGAAGGCCGTCAGCCCGGCCGGGCCGCCCAACTCCTTCAGCAACAAATTGGCGGCGGCGTTATCACTGTATTGCACGGCGGCCGCGGACAGCTCCGCCACCGTCATGCCTGTTGTCAGATATTTTTCCGAGATGGGTGACCACGGAACCAGCGCATTTTTGCCGTAACGGATGGGTGTGTCCAGCAAGCCGGCCTGCTGCTGGCTGCGAGCCAGCACAGCGGCAGCAAGAAAGCCCTTGAATGAGCTGCACAGTGGGAAGCGCTCCTCAGCGCGGTAACTTACAGTTGCGCCTGAGCCGGTATCCATCGCGTACACACCGATGGAGCCGCCAAAGTCCTGTTCGAGTTTAGCGAATGGTTCCGCGACGAGGTTGGTCAGCGCGGTGGCAGAAAAGCCAGCCAGCGGCCATGAGAGACAAGACAGCAGAACTAGACGGCGATACAGTGACATCAACGATATTCCTTGTTTGAAGGTGGAGCTAGGTGTAGCGGCCGGATGTAATCAGGCCGCTACAGCTGGGATTATCACCGAGCGGCAAGCCGCTCCCTCTCCAGAGGCTGTAACGGCTGTAACTGCTCAGGTCGGCGTTCATGGGTCGGCCACCTCGCCTGACCTCGGCATCCACGTTACGGACGGCCTCAGGAAGTCCTGGCCAAGCCCCGACTATTGGGGCGCGAAGATAGCACCGAGGGTACGCCGGTGTCAACACCAACTGAAAACTGACCCACTTTACCCCTGAATCACCAAAGTAATACTGACCCACCTGGATCATTCGGGTTTGGAATTTTTCCTGACCACTCCCGCCTTCCTCTTGTCCTTCAAGCGGTAGCTTTCGCCGCTCAGGGTCAGGATATGGGCATGGTGCAGCAGCCGATCCAGCATCGCGGCTGTCAGGGTGGTATCGCCGGCAAACGCGTCGGCCCACTGGCTGAACGGCAGGTTCGAGGTCAGGATCATCGCCCCTTTCTCATAGCGCTTCGCCACCACCTGAAAGAACAGGTTCGCTTCCTCGCGTCCGAAAGGCAGGTAGCCGATCTCATCGATCACCAGCAGCCGTGGACCGAGGATGGCGCGGTTGAAGTATTCCTTCAGCCGCCCTTGTCGCTGCGCCGTGCTCAGTTGCAGCATCAGGTCGGCTGCCGTGATGAAGCGTGTCTTGACCCCGGCTTGCGCGGCCTTGTAACCCAAGGCGATGGCGAGGTGGGTCTTGCCGATGCCAGAGGGTCCGATCAGCACCACGTTCTCGGCCCGTTCGACAAACGCCAGACTGCCCAGCTCCTGCACCAGTGCCTTGGGCACGCCGGGGTTGAAGCTGAAGTCATAGTCCTCCAGGGTCTTGATGCCCGGGAAGCAAGCCATCCGCGTCAGCAGTTCGCGGCTGCGCTGCTGGCGACACCCCGCTTCATGCCGCAACAGGTGTTCCAGGAAGTCGGTGAAGCTGAAGTCCTCGCGCACCGCCTGCTGCGCCAGGACGGGGTAATGCGTTGCCACCCGTTCGAGTTTGAGTTGCTGGCACAGGGCGTCGATCCGCTCATGCTGGAGGTTCATCGGCAGGCCTCCCCAATTGCGTCATAGACAGACAGTGGGTGCTGGAGAGATTCCAGTGGTACCGGGCGGAGACTGTTATCCAGCAGGGGGGCCTCGTCGCGCCGCACACGGGATGGCAAGGGTTGCAGGTGTTCCCGCTCCTGCCGCCAACGGTCGATGGGGCGCTCGTTCAGGGTGGCGTGGACCCGCACATTCGCCTCGTCTGCCAACCAGTCACGGACGCGTCGGTTGGCAGCAGCACAATCGAGCAGCAGCCCCGTGCCCTTCATCCGGGTCAGCAACGGGTTGTAGAAGCTCTCGCGGAAGTAGCGATTGAAGCGCTCGACCTTGCCTTTGGTCTGGGCCCGATACGGGCGACACAGCCGGATCCGGAACCCCAGGTCATCGGCCAGTTGAAGCAAGCCGGGGTGAAAACGGTGCTTGCCGTCACCGTAGGCATCGCGTTCCAGCACCACGGTCTTCATGTTGTCGAACAACACCTCGCGGGGCACACCGCCCAGATAGTCAAAAGCCAGCAACAGGGAGTCCCGCACGGACTCGAAGGATTCGTCCGGTACGAAGGTGACAAACGTCATGCGGCTGTATCCCAGCGTGGCGACGAAGGCCGACATGGGGGATCTGGCCCGGCGCAAGACCACGAAATCAGCCTGCAACTGCCGTCCGGGCTCGGTCTCGAAACGGACGGCCGGACCTGCTTCGCGGCGGGCGGGCTTGAGCGTGGCGAGGAAGGCGCGCAATAACGAGAGACCGCCGCCATACCCTTGAGCGCGGATTTCCCGATTCAGGACGGTGGCAGGCAGCCAGATGGGGTGGGCCTGCTCGACCCGTTGCCGCAGATAAGATTCAAATGGCCCCAGTTTGGTGGGGCGTGGTTCACGGGGCTGGTATCGCGCTACCGACGGATCGCGGAGGTAGCGGCGCACGGTATTGCGCGAGACCCCCAACGTGCGGGCGATGTGCCGGATGGAGTGGCCCTGTCGGGCAAGAACTCTGATTTCCACGGTTTGCTCCTGGGTCAACATCGACGGCCTCGAAAAGGCCGCCAAACTAGCCCAGGTGGATCAGTTTTACTTCGCTGGGGTGGGTCAGTTTTACACTGCTGCTAACACGGAACCGCTGAAAATTCCGTCACTCCAGTTCCAGGCCTGCGACGATCGCATCGAGATCGATCGTCTTGCCGCTGCTTTGAAAGGTGTAGTGCCCGTTGAGCAGGATGTGCCGCCATGCCGCAGGCGAAATTTTTGTGATGAGTGCCAGCGCCTTGCTGTTGCCGGCCGCCTCGTACTTGGTCACCAGCCGCGACAAGATTGCCGAGTTGTAGAAAATGATCGTGTTGGCGATCAGCCGTGCGCACTGGTTGCTGATCTCGATTTCAATGTCGGTGCGACCGGTCAGTTCCTTCTTACCGCCGACCTGGGCAATGGCCGAGCGTAGCTGATGGTAGGACTCGAGGCGATTTTGCGAGCGGTGCACGTTGCGTTCCAGTTGCGGATCGCGCAGGTAGCGAAGCGTGTAGATGCTGCGGATGAGCTTGTCGAACTCGAAGATCGCGCGCCGCGTCGGGTTCGTCGTGGTGTAGGTGCACAGCTTGCGGATCAGCGTGCCCTGCGTCATTTCCTTCAGCCCGAGTGTGGCGACGATCCGGTCGATGTTCGGCTTCTCGCGATGGATGAGATCGCAGTCGATTTTCCCGACTGGCCGAATCAGGCACGCCTGATACTGTGCTGGATCGTCAGCGCAGTAGAGTTCTTTCAATTGCGCGTTGAGGTCGGTGAAGCGCGGCTCGAACCGCCGGCCAAACCAATGCAGGATGGCGAAGTTGGCCTTGTTGACGCTGTGCATGTCGCCGGTGATCGCGGTCGGCATGATGTCCGACGTGTTGCGATACCAGATGTCGAACACGTGGTGGGCCTCGTAGTCGTGCGCGCCGATCAGGTAGCCGTTGAGCGGGATGTGGTTGCACAGCAGCGTGTAGGCGACCACGCCCTTGCCGCGCCCGAAGTACTTGCGCGAATAGCGCGCCTTCACGGTCGGCCGTTCGACGCTGAATTTCTGCCCGTCGACGGCACCGTACAGCGTTTCGAGGTCGAACGAGTAGTATGGGAAGATCGGTAGCGTGGCGATGGCGTTGCTGATGCAGTCGTTGGCCGCGTGCAGCGTTGCCTGGCGCAGGTACTGCTGGTAGCCGCTATCCAGCACGTGGTACGGGATGTCGCTGGTGCGCGCCATGACGTGGTTGCCGTGGTTCATCGCTTGCGCGATGATGACCGCCATCAGGCTGTCAGCGTCGGCGACCTTCTTCGCGTAGCGCGGCTGCATGGGCGTGAACGCCGACAGAAACTTGCACTCGTCGTTGACGAAGCGAAACACGTCGGCCACGTCGCAGAACGGAAGCTTCTCGTAGAATGCCTTTTCGCGCGCTTTCTCATTCTCGCTCTTGGGCTTGCGCCAGGTCAGTTTCTGCGTGTCCTTGTTGTATTCGAGGTGCGTCAGCTTGCCCTGTTTCAGCTCGCGGTTGAACGCCAGCCACTGCGTGCGCAGTTCGGCAGTCAGCGCATCGAGTTGGGCATGGACGGGTTGCTGCAGGAAGGGGATCTCCATTTTTGCGAGCACATCGATCTTCCTGTCCATCTCAACCAGTTCATCTGAGAAGTGCCGGTGTTGCAGGCTGTCGTCGAGGTAGAGTTCACCCGATTGGAGACGCTTCCTGATCTGGCGGTACAGCCAGAACTCGTAGCGGTCAGCGTGCAGGCCGGTTGGTTTACCGTCGGCGTCGAAGGTCAGCAGGTACGGCCGCAAGCGTTTCGGAAGTGTCGCCGCGGGCCACTCGTCGAGTGGCCGTTGCGACAGCCGCTGCTGCTTGGCAAAAACACCTTTGGCCCAGGCCAGCGCGGCAAGCCATGGACTGTCTGGATTGGAGCCGGAGAGGTCGAGCGCAACGTACAGTGGACGAAGATGGCGGCGCATGCGGTCGGCCAGCCCGTCCACCGCCTGCCACTGCAAGGCCAGCTTGCTCGCCGGCTTCACGCTCATACGCTGCGCCGTGGTTTGCAGCGTATCGCGAGGCATGATCTTGTAGGCGCGCTGCCGCACCTCGCCGAAGGGCGTGGGATCGGCCACGCTATCATCAACGTAGAGTGACAGCAGGCGGCCTACCCGCGGCGTTTCCTGCTGACGGCGCACCTGCTCGTCGGCAAAGGATTGTTTGGCACCAGCGCTGCTTTCGTCCTCCAACTGCTTCATGTGGTACGCCATCGCATCGACCAGGTTGTCGGAGAGCTGCCGGTAGCGTACCCAGGCATAGCACAGCAGGTAGAGTTGGGTCTGATCGGCCTTCAGATTGCGCAGGTCGTGGACGGTGTAGAAGTTTGCCAGGCTCGCGTAGTACAGCAGGTTCTGCTGCGAGACGTCGAGTTTAGGCAGCAGTGTCTTGGCGATTGCGTGCAGCGGCTCCAGCGTGGCGCGCTTTTCGCGCTCGCGGACCATCTGGCGCCAGCCGAAATTCTTGGCGTCCTGCTTGAGCGCCGCCAGTTGCGACAGGGTGTCATCACGGACCAGAAGCTGGCTCAGCGCGGCCTTGGCAGATTCGTCCAACGCTTGCTCCAGCAGATTGCCCAGGCGCCGGCGCTCGGCGGATAGCGTTTCGCTGACCAACTCTTGCAAGGTCGTATAGCCGGGCCGGATAATCTTGTGCTCATTGAGCCAGACGATCAGCTCGGCGGCGACGAACCCCGGCGTTACGTCACGCCGCACGGTCCGTGCGGCCTGCTGCTCGAGCTGCGGCAGGAAGGCGGCCGACCACGGCCAGTAGCCGAATAGTTTGGCGATCTGCTCGCGCTGGGTGTAGCGTTCATGCTTGGTGATCGCCTTGGGTTCGAACACCTCGCCGTGGAAATAGCGGCTCAGCACGAAAGCGCAATCGTCCTCGACTTCGTCCCAGTCGAAACTGAAGAAGGCATGCTTGGCCTTGAAGTAGCCGATCTGCAAGAGGCAATAGACCTTGGCATGAAGACTGGGCCGGCTGTTGGCAAGCGCCAACTCGGTTTCTGTCACAGCCAGATATTCCAGCTGCTGCGCATCATCGAACTCCGGCAGGCCATACAAGGCCTCCTGTTCGGCGTCGGATAGGACGCTGAGTAGCTTGTTCTTCTTGCTCATGGCCCGTTCTTGCTATCTTGAGGTTTCGTAGAAACATGGGGCATTTTCGATTCTACTGAAATAATCGTTATTATCGCGTTACTCGCTTTTCGAATCGCAACCTGTCCATATGAAAACGGGCCAGACTACGGCTTCGAGTTCTACCCCAGTCGGCTTTCCCGATGCGGATTCGCTGGCTGCCTTGCGCGGCTGGTACGCGGGACTCAGCTCTCGCGCGGCCGTTGAACACTACCTGGCGGCACGCAAGGCCGCCGGTCAATCAGCGCGAGGGATGCTGGGGCATATCCGCCGCCAGCTCATCGTTTTCGCCAACAGCCGCCACCGGCCGGATCTGGCCGACGTGTTCCAGCACGCCCCCGAAGAGCGACAGGGGCGCGCGGGTGCCGTCGAACGCGCGATCCGGCTCTTGCCCACGCTGCCGGCGCCGAAGCCCCAGATCAGCGACAGCATCGACCAGTGGCTGTCTCCGAGGACCGTCAGGGCACTGCAGGCGTACGGTATCCACACCCTCTCGGCGCTGACCGTGCGCATTCCCCGCCGGCGTGGCTGGTGGAAAGCCATCGAGGGACTCGGCATGACAGGCGCCCGGCAGGTCGAGGCTTTCTTTGCCGCACATCCGCAGCTCACCGAGCGCGCCCGGGCCCTGATCCCGATTATTCAGCCCAGCGGCATCGTGCCGTGGGAGCAGTTGCGTCTGCCGAACGAAGTCGACGGCTCGCAGGGCAATTTCCGGGCCCCGCGCAACGCTTGCACGCTGAATGCGACCAACGACTACGAGGCCGTGCAGGCCTGGCTGGCGCTGCACGAGACTGTCGCCACACAGCGCGCCTATCGCAAGGAGGCTGCGCGGCTAATCCTGTGGGCCATCGTCGAACGCGGACGGGCGCTATCATCCCTGACCACGGACGATGCAATCGCGTACCGGGCCTTTGTCCGGCACCCGACCCCGCGCGAGCGTTGGGTGGGGCCACCTCGACCACGCGATTCGGTGGAATGGCGCCCCTTCTCGGGCGGCTTGTCCGCACGCTCGGCAGCGTATGCGCTGACGGTGCTCTCGGCGCTGTTCCGGTGGCTCATCGAGCAGCGCTATGTGCTGGCCAACCCTTTCGCCGGCGTCAAGGTACGCGGTCACGCCTTGCGGCCCGCACTGGATACGGCGCGAGGCTTTACCGAGGGAGAATGGCTACTGCTGCGCGCCATTGCAGACGGCCTGGAATGGTCCTACGGCTGGTCCGAGCCGGCAGCACAACGCCTGCGCTTCATGCTCGACTTCGGCTATGCCACGGGCCTGCGCGCTAGCGAACTGGTCGGCGCCGTCCTGGGTAATGTCCGCCTCGACGAGCACGGTGACCACTGGCTGCATTTGGTTGGCAAAGGTGGCAAACCAGGTAAGGTGGCCTTGCCGCCGCTCGCGTATACGGCGCTGGACCAATACTTGGCACAGCGTCAACTGCCAGTCAGCCGGGAACGGTGGAATCCGAAAACGCCCCTGGTGGGCAGTCTTGGGGAAGACGGTAATGCCGGCATCACCGGCCCTCACCTTTGGTGCGTGTTGCGAAGATTCTTTACGCAAGCCGCTGAGGCCATTGAGGCCGATCATCCGGTCGCCGCCGAAAAGCTGCGCCGTGCCACGCCTCATTGGATGCGTCACAGTCATGCCAGCCATGCGTTGGCCCGGGGAGCTCAGCTCACCGCGGTGCGCGACAACCTACGCCATGCGTCGATCGCCACGACGTCGATGTATTTGCATGGCGATGAGCTCGAGCGCGCCAGGCAGATGCGGCAGGCTTTTGGCGCTCGTCACGTCAAGCGAGGAGTCGACTGAATTTTCATCATACGGAATGACGGAATTTTCTGGGATTCCCGCTTAGAACCCCAGAACGTCCAATGCATCATCCAGCGCCAGCGTTTCCCATGCAAGGACAAAGGCAACCAGAACCGCCATCCTTTTCTGCGGTGACATCCTGGCAATATTGAACACCGAAGTCATACCAGCATAACGTGCGAGATTTTTCAGGCGCACAGCCGGGAGTGTACTCAGGTTTTCAGCATGCAGGCCAAAATCGTTCAGAGTTTTCCAGCGTTCAATTGCTTCATTAAACGCCGGACCACTGATGGTCACAGGGCCCTTTTTCAGTGATTCCAGTAAAGACAGGCGGCTGCAATCAGTTGGCCCCAGCAGCATCTCCAGCTGTGAACGCTGTTCGGCTGACGGTATCAGTGCCAGTTTGTTCCACAGGCGCAACGTCGCCTTTTCCCTTACCTCTGAAATCAACCGGGTCAGCGTAGTGGCTCCGGGGAGAATAATACGATGTTGCATAAGCCACCCTGTCGCCAGATCGAAAAGCAGGCCAGGACGTTCGTTGCTTATCCAGCTCCGGGTATATAAAAGACGGGTAAGGCGAAATGTCCAGGGCCAGGCAAATTCACGATACTGATAGTGCTGACGTATCAGCGCTGCATGCTCACGGCGGGTATTTTCCCTCTGACCGTATTCTGCAAGAACGGTGATATCACGAATCCCGAGCTGTCTGGCGGTAAAATGCCGGACGCCGGAAGGAATATGATTCATATCGGTGAGGAAGGTGCCCAGAAAACGGACACATCCAATTTGCAGGGCAATGCCCAGACGGTTGTGATCACCTCTGCTTTTTCCGATAAATTCCTTGTCTGCTTCATCAAGGTGAAAATATCGTGCCAGCTGAAGCTCATCCGGTTCACCGGTGAATCTGCCATAGCTTTCAGTCTGCTCAGTGGTCAGAAAGTCAACGGGCATATCGGCCTCCCTGCCTGACGGGCATTTAGTAACATTTTTCCAACCGTACGAAATGTTATAAATTATCAGACATAGTAAAACGGCTTCGTTTGAGTGTCCATTAAATCGTCATTTTGGCATAATAGACACATCGTGTCTGATATTCGATTTAAGGTACATTTTTATGCGAATTTTTGGTTATGCGCGGGTCTCAACCAGCCAGCAGTCCCTCGATATTCAGATCAGAGCGCTCAAAGATGCAGGGGTAAAAGCTAACCGCATCTTTACCGACAAGGCATCCGGCAGTTCAACAGATCGGGAAGGGCTGGATTTGCTGAGGATGAAGGTGGAGGAAGGTGATGTCATTCTGGTGAAGAAGCTCGACCGTCTTGGCCGCGACACCGCCGACATGATCCAACTGATAAAAGAGTTTGATGCTCAGGGTGTAGCGGTTCGGTTTATTGACGACGGGATCAGTACCGACGGTGATATGGGGCAAATGGTGGTCACCATCCTGTCGGCTGTGGCACAGGCTGAACGCCGGAGGATCCTAGAGCGCACGAATGAGGGCCGACAGGAAGCAAAGCTGAAAGGAATCAAATTTGGCCGCAGGCGTACCGTGGACAGGAACGTCGTGCTGACGCTTCATCAGAAGGGCACTGGTGCAACGGAAATTGCTCATCAGCTCAGTATTGCCCGCTCCACGGTTTATAAAATTCTTGAAGACGAAAGGGCCTCGTGATACGCCTATTTTTATAGGTTAATGTCATGATAATAATGGTTTCTTAGACGTCAGGTGGCACTTTTCGGGGAAATGTGCGCGGAACCCCTATTTGTTTATTTTTCTAAATACATTCAAATATGTATCCGCTCATGAGACAATAACCCTGATAAATGCTTCAATAATATTGAAAAAGGAAGAGTATGAGTATTCAACATTTCCAAACAAAGTTAGGCATCACAAAGTACAGCATCGTGACCAACAGCAACGATTCCGTCACACTGCGCCTCATGACTGAGCATGACCTTGCGATGCTCTATGAGTGGCTAAATCGATCTCATATCGTCGAGTGGTGGGGCGGAGAAGAAGCACGCCCGACACTTGCTGACGTACAGGAACAGTACTTGCCAAGCGTTTTAGCGCAAGAGTCCGTCACTCCATACATTGCAATGCTGAATGGAGAGCCGATTGGGTATGCCCAGTCGTACGTTGCTCTTGGAAGCGGGGACGGATGGTGGGAAGAAGAAACCGATCCAGGAGTACGCGGAATAGACCAGTCACTGGCGAATGCATCACAACTGGGCAAAGGCTTGGGAACCAAGCTGGTTCGAGCTCTGGTTGAGTTGCTGTTCAATGATCCCGAGGTCACCAAGATCCAAACGGACCCGTCGCCGAGCAACTTGCGAGCGATCCGATGCTACGAGAAAGCGGGGTTTGAGAGGCAAGGTACCGTAACCACCCCAGATGGTCCAGCCGTGTACATGGTTCAAACACGCCAGGCATTCGAGCGAACACGCAGTGTTGCCTAACCCTTCCATCGAGGGGGACGTCCAAGGGCTGGCGCCCTTGGCCGCCCCTCATGTCAAACGTTAAACATCATGAGGGAAGCGGTGATCGCCGAAGTATCGACTCAACTATCAGAGGTAGTTGGCGTCATCGAGCGCCATCTCGAACCGACGTTGCTGGCCGTACATTTGTACGGCTCCGCAGTGGATGGCGGCCTGAAGCCACACAGTGATATTGATTTGCTGGTTACGGTGACCGTAAGGCTTGATGAAACAACGCGGCGAGCTTTGATCAACGACCTTTTGGAAACTTCGGCTTCCCCTGGAGAGAGCGAGATTCTCCGCGCTGTAGAAGTCACCATTGTTGTGCACGACGACATCATTCCGTGGCGTTATCCAGCTAAGCGCGAACTGCAATTTGGAGAATGGCAGCGCAATGACATTCTTGCAGGTATCTTCGAGCCAGCCACGATCGACATTGATCTGGCTATCTTGCTGACAAAAGCAAGAGAACATAGCGTTGCCTTGGTAGGTCCAGCGGCGGAGGAACTCTTTGATCCGGTTCCTGAACAGGATCTATTTGAGGCGCTAAATGAAACCTTAACGCTATGGAACTCGCCGCCCGACTGGGCTGGCGATGAGCGAAATGTAGTGCTTACGTTGTCCCGCATTTGGTACAGCGCAGTAACCGGCAAAATCGCGCCGAAGGATGTCGCTGCCGACTGGGCAATGGAGCGCCTGCCGGCCCAGTATCAGCCCGTCATACTTGAAGCTAGGCAGGCTTATCTTGGACAAGAAGATCGCTTGGCCTCGCGCGCAGATCAGTTGGAAGAATTTGTTCACTACGTGAAAGGCGAGATCACCAAGGTAGTCGGCAAATAATGTCTAAAACAAAGTTATGCACCTATTAAGCGCACAGCGGAGCAATGAAGGATACCTTGATGAAAAAAATTTTGCTGCTGCATATGTTGGTGTTCGTTTCCGCCACTCTCCCAATCAGTTCCGTGGCTTCTGATGAGGTTGAAACGCTTAAATGCACCATCATCGCAGACGCCATTACCGGAAATACCTTATATGAGACCGGAGAATGTGCCCGTCGTGTGTCTCCGTGCTCGTCTTTTAAACTTCCATTGGCAATCATGGGGTTTGATAGTGGAATCTTGCAGTCGCCAAAATCACCTACGTGGGAATTGAAGCCGGAATACAACCCGTCTCCGAGAGATCGCACATACAAACAAGTCTATCCGGCGCTATGGCAAAGCGACTCTGTTGTCTGGTTCTCGCAGCAATTAACAAGCCGTCTGGGAGTTGATCGGTTCACGGAATACGTAAAGAAATTTGAGTACGGTAATCAAGATGTTTCCGGTGACTCGGGGAAGCATAACGGCTTGACCCAGTCATGGCTGATGTCGTCGCTCACCATATCTCCCAAGGAGCAAATTCAGTTTCTTCTACGCTTTGTCGCGCATAAGCTGCCTGTATCCGAAGCGGCTTATGACATGGCGTATGCCACAATCCCGCAGTACCAGGCAGCCGAAGGATGGGCTGTACATGGAAAAAGCGGCAGCGGCTGGCTTCGGGACAATAACGGCAAGATAAATGAAAGTCGTCCGCAGGGCTGGTTCGTGGGCTGGGCTGAAAAAAACGGACGGCAAGTTGTTTTCGCCCGATTGGAAATAGGAAAGGAAAAGTCCGATATTCCCGGCGGGTCTAAAGCACGAGAGGATATTCTCGTGGAATTACCCGTGTTGATGGGTAACAAATGATATGTGGCGTCATCGAGAGCAGATGCATAACCCT
The DNA here is from genome assembly GCF_001922365.1 of Enterobacter cloacae complex sp. AR_0002. NCBI lineage: Bacteria > Pseudomonadati > Pseudomonadota > Gammaproteobacteria > Enterobacterales > Enterobacteriaceae > Enterobacter > Enterobacter cloacae complex sp. AR_0002. The sequence goes on along the minus strand of NZ_CP018815.1, from coordinate 62,247 downwards.
GCGCTCGAGCGGACCTCGCGCATAAAGCCGCGCGAGTCCGCTCACCTTGAACGTTAGATGCACTAAGCACATAATTGCTCACAGCCAAACTATCAGGTCAAGTCTGCTTTTATTATTTTTAAGCGTGCATAATAAGCCCTACACAAATTGGGAGATATATCATGAAAAGAGTTTGATGCTCAGGGTGTAGCGGTTCGGTTTATTGACGACGGGATCAGTACCGACGGTGATATGGGGCAAATGGTGGTCACCATCCTGTCGGCTGTGGCACAGGCTGAACGCCGGAGGATCCTAGAGCGCACGAATGAGGGCCGACAGGAAGCAAAGCTGAAAGGAATCAAATTTGGCCGCAGGCGTACCGTGGACAGGAACGTCGTGCTGACGCTTCATCAGAAGGGCACTGGTGCAACGGAAATTGCTCATCAGCTCAGTATTGCCCGCTCCACGGTTTATAAAATTCTTGAAGACGAAAGGGCCTCGTGATACGCCTATTTTTATAGGTTAATGTCATGATAATAATGGTTTCTTAGACGTCAGGTGGCACTTTTCGGGGAAATGTGCGCGGAACCCCTATTTGTTTATTTTTCTAAATACATTCAAATATGTATCCGCTCATGAGACAATAACCCTGATAAATGCTTCAATAATATTGAAAAAGGAAGAGTATGAGTATTCAACATTTCCGTGTCGCCCTTATTCCCTTTTTTGCGGCATTTTGCCTTCCTGTTTTTGCTCACCCAGAAACGCTGGTGAAAGTAAAAGATGCTGAAGATCAGTTGGGTGCACGAGTGGGTTACATCGAACTGGATCTCAACAGCGGTAAGATCCTTGAGAGTTTTCGCCCCGAAGAACGTTTTCCAATGATGAGCACTTTTAAAGTTCTGCTATGTGGCGCGGTATTATCCCGTGTTGACGCCGGGCAAGAGCAACTCGGTCGCCGCATACACTATTCTCAGAATGACTTGGTTGAGTACTCACCAGTCACAGAAAAGCATCTTACGGATGGCATGACAGTAAGAGAATTATGCAGTGCTGCCATAACCATGAGTGATAACACTGCGGCCAACTTACTTCTGACAACGATCGGAGGACCGAAGGAGCTAACCGCTTTTTTGCACAACATGGGGGATCATGTAACTCGCCTTGATCGTTGGGAACCGGAGCTGAATGAAGCCATACCAAACGACGAGCGTGACACCACGATGCCTGCAGCAATGGCAACAACGTTGCGCAAACTATTAACTGGCGAACTACTTACTCTAGCTTCCCGGCAACAATTAATAGACTGGATGGAGGCGGATAAAGTTGCAGGACCACTTCTGCGCTCGGCCCTTCCGGCTGGCTGGTTTATTGCTGATAAATCTGGAGCCGGTGAGCGTGGGTCTCGCGGTATCATTGCAGCACTGGGGCCAGATGGTAAGCCCTCCCGTATCGTAGTTATCTACACGACGGGGAGTCAGGCAACTATGGATGAACGAAATAGACAGATCGCTGAGATAGGTGCCTCACTGATTAAGCATTGGTAACTGTCAGACCAAGTTTACTCATATATACTTTAGATTGATTTAAAACTTCATTTTTAATTTAAAAGGATCTAGGTGAAGATCCTTTTTGATAATCTCATGACCAAAATCCCTTAACGTGAGTTTTCGTTCCACTGAGCGTCAGACCCCTAAAAGAACTTTCCGCTAAGCGATAGACTGTATGTAAACACAGTATTGCAAGGACGCGGAACATGCCTCATGTGGCGGCCAGGACGGCCAGCCGGGATCGGGATACTGGTCGTTACCAGAGCCACCGACCCGAGCAAACCCTTCTCTATCAGATCGTTGACGAGTATTACCCGGCATTCGCTGCGCTTATGGCAGAGCAGGGAAAGGAATTGCCGGGCTATGTGCAACGGGAATTTGAAGAATTTCTCCAATGCGGGCGGCTGGAGCATGGCTTTCTACGGGTTCGCTGCGAGTCTTGCCACGCCGAGCACCTGGTCGCTTTCAGCTGTAAGCGTCGCGGTTTCTGCCCGAGCTGTGGGGCGCGGCGGATGGCCGAAAGTGCCGCCTTGCTGGTTGATGAAGTACTGCCTGAACAACCCATGCGTCAGTGGGTGTTGAGCTTCCCGTTTCAGCTGCGTTTCCTGTTTGGGGTCGTTTGCGGGAAGGGGCGGAATCCTACGCTAAGGCTTTGGCCAGCGATATTCTCCGGTGAGATTGATGTGTTCCCAGGGGATAGGAGAAGTCGCTTGATATCTAGTATGACGTCTGTCGCACCTGCTTGATCGCGGCCGCGATAGCTAGATCGCGTTGCTCCTCTTCTCCATCCGCGTTCCAAGCTGCGGAAAGGCACCCATAAGCGTACGCCTGGTCGAGCAGGCGACGCGGATCGACGTCCAGCGCACGAGAGAATGCGTCCGCCATCTGTGCAATGCGTCTAGGATCGAGACAAAGGTCGTCTCTGTCAGCCGGATCGTAGAACATATTGGCGGCGCCAAAGCCCACTTCACCGACCAGACCGACGGGATCTATCACCAGCCAGCCGCGACTGGAGAACATGATGTTTTCATGATGCAGATCGCCATGTAGCCCACGCAGTTCCGAGGCATTGCTCATCATTTGATCGGCTATAATCGCCGCGTGGACGTAGTCAGTTTGACAACCTGCGTTTTGATCATCGCGCGCCCGCTGAAACAAAGCTGCAAAGCGATCCCGGATCGGGAGAAGGGCAGAAGGCAGGGGTTCCTCAGATGCGGCATACAGCTTCGCCATTAGTTCCGCTGCAATTTCGGTCGCCTGGTAGTCGCCGTGCTCGGCAACGATGTGAGAGAGCATTCGCTCCCCGGCATATTCGAGCAACATCAGATTGTTCTCACGACCGAGCAACCGGACTGCTCCCCTCCCATTGCGCCATACCAGATAGTCGGCCCCGCGCAGTTCATCAGCAATGTCTTCTATAGGTTTCAATCCCTTGACGATTGCAGGAGTCCCGTCTGGCAATGAAACTTTCCAAACGAGGCTGGAAAAGGTGTCCGCAATGAGAACAGGTTGCGAAACGTGCCAATGAGCAGGAAAAACAGGCGGCATGAACATCAACCCCAAGTCAGAGGGTCCAATCGCAGATAGAAGGCAAGGCGTTCGCGGTCGGGGGCTTCGATCCCCAATACATTGAATAGGACAGCGAAGGCGCGCTCTGCTTCATCTGGCGCTGCCCAGTTCTCTTCGGCGTTAGCAATCATGAGTGCCAAATCGGCATAGCGATCTGCTGTTCCGAGCCGCCCAAGGTCGATCAGACCCGTGCATTGAAGAGTTTTAGGGTCCACCATGAAGTTCGGCATGCAGGGATCACCATGGCAAACAACCATATCGGTGCGCTCTTGGTCGAGCCGCACCGGTAGCTCTCGTTCGACACGAGCCAAAAGATCGAGCTGCGGCGTACTCTTGTCCTCGTCCGGTAAGAAGTCGGGATTGACGGCATTGCGGGACACCACATCAACGGCGCGTCCGAACATTCGCGACAGCCTGCGCTCAAACGGACATTGATCAACCGATAGGCTGTGAACAGCGCCAAGTTGCTGCCCCATTGACGGCCACGCTTTGAGCAAATCCGCTCCAGACAGATCAGCCGCCGGTACTCCCGGAATTGCCGTTATCACCAAGCATGCACCCTCCTGTTCCTCCTGCCAGTTGATGACCTCGGGGCAAGCCACACCTCGACCTTTGAGCCAAATGAGGCGGTCACGCTCTCCAGCGAGCTCACCGCGGCGGGAAGCAGGTGCGATTTTCGCGAAGGCATGCCCGTCACCACGTCGAAAAACAAAATCACCAGATTCTCCGCCTCTGACAGGCAACCAGTCAGAATGCGATTCACCAAAAAAAATATTAGTTCGATTCAATGGAGGTTCCTTCAGTTTTCTGATGAAGCGCGAATATAGAGAAATATCCCGAATGTGCAGTTAACGAATTCTTGCGGTTTCTTTCAGCGCCGCCAATACCGCCAGCCCGTCGCGCAAGGGGCGCGGCTCGTGTGTGCGGATGAAGTCAGCTCCACCTGCGGCGGCGGCAAGCTCTGCAGCGAGTGTCGCGGCCCCGACATCCCCCGGACCACGGCCTGTGAGCGCGCGCAGAAAGGATTTGCGCGAAACAGACAGAAGCACCGGCAAATCGAAGCGCAGCCGCAATTCATCGAACCGCGCCAGCACCGAGAGCGAGGTTTCGGGAGCAGCCCCCAGAAAAAACCCCATGCCGGGATCAAGGACAAGGCGGTTGCGTTTGATACCGGCACCCGTCAGCGCCGCGATGCGCGCGTCAAAGAACGCCGCAATGTGATCCATGATGTCGCCAGCGGGTGCCTCGCGCCGATCTGCCTGCCCGTCTTGCACCGAATGCATAACGACGAGTTTGGCAGATGATTTCGCCAATTGCGGATAGAACGCAGCGTCTGGAAAACCGCGAATATCATTGAGATAGGCCACACCACGCGACAAGGCATAGGCTTGCGTCGCGGGTTGATAACTGTCGAGCGAGACGGGAATGCCATCTGCCTTGAGCGCGTCCAGCACCGGCGCGATACGCGCGATTTCTGTGTCGGACGAAACAGGCGCGGCGTCGGGATTGCTGGATGCCGGACCGAGGTCGATCACATCTGCCCCCTCGGCCATCAGCTTACGCGCCTGCGCAATGGCTGCGTCTGGCGCCAGATACCGGCCTCCATCGGAGAAACTGTCCGAGGTTATGTTGACGATGCCGAAAATGATGAGCGATTTATTCATGGGGGCTTCTATAATAATAATAATCGAGCATGAGTCTCATACGGATGCTCGGGTCGAAAGGGAATCCCCAGGCGAGTAACCTGTTTGCGGTGCTCCATTAGCTGCAGGAGCAGAATAGCATACATCTGGAAGCAAAGCCAGGAAAGCGGCCTATGGAGCTGTGCGGCAGCGCTCAGTAGGCAATTTTTCAAAATATTGTTAAGCCTTTTCTGAGCATGGTATTTTTCATGGTATTACCAATTAGCAGGAAAATAAGCCATTGAATATAAAAGATAAAAATGTCTTGTTTACAATAGAGTGGGTATCGGAGACGAAGAAGGACAAGGTACATGCTGACCGATACCAAGCTGCGCAATCTCAAGCCCAGGGACAAACTCTACAAAGTGAATGACCGGGAAGGTCTCTATGTGGGGGTCGCCTCAGAAAACGGAATCTATGGTCACTCCCGTTTTTGCAACACCGATTTTGACGACAAGTTGGCTTGCTTGAATCTATCCGGCGTCTGAATGGGATTTTATTCCCGCGCCTCGATGAGTTCCGCGCCTGATGAACCTCCAGAAAATATACGGCTTCAATGAGCCTTTCCGTTTTACAGGTTCCTCAACAGGCCGGTGGGCCGTTAGTATCATCAATATCAGTATTCGCAAAACCAGATGAATGATTGTTTAAACTGGTGTATTTCTGCCTTTATGCTTCGTAAGTTTGCTGTCGCGCCGTCAGTGCCCAGGCTATTCTGGCCAGCTTGTTTGCCAGAGCACAGGTGACGACAAAGTTGCTTTTCCGACACAACAACTCCCTGACCCAGTCGGCCAACTTGCCAGACTGGTGTTCCAGTTTTTGTATGAATACCCTGGCACACTGAACCAACAAAGTTCGGATCTTTTTGTTGCCCCGCTTGCTAATCCCTAACAATGTCGTCCGACCTCCCGTGCTGTACTGTCGGGGTACCAGCCCTGTTGCCGCCGCAAAGTCACGGCTGCTGGCGTACTGCTTCCCGTCGCCAATCTCAGTTGAAATAGTACTGGCAGTCAGCGTTCCAACGCAGGGAATACTCAGCAAGCGCTGTCCAACCTCATCTTCGTCCAACTTTCGTTTCAACTGAGATTCCAGATCTTTAATCTGCTCAACAAGATAGTGATAATGCTGTTGTAATTTCAGCAGTAACTGGCTGAGATAAAGAGGCAAACTACTGTCCTCAAGAAGGGTACTCAGTCGACTAATAACGGCAGCACCTCGCGGAACGCTGATACCAAATTCCAGCAGAAAAGCATGCATCTGATTAGTTGTTTTCACCTTATCCTGAACCAGGGATTCACGGACACGATGCAGAGCTCGCATTGCCTGCTGAGATTCGGTTCTGGGCTGCACGAAACGCATAGATGGACGTGATGCTGCTTCACAGATAGCTTCAGCATCAACGAAGTCATTTTTGTTGCTTTTAACGAATGGGCGGACAAATTGCGGTGATATCAGCTTTGGAAAATGCCCTAACTCTTCCAGCTTGCGTGCCATAAAGTGAGAACCGCCACAGGCTTCCATCGCGATGGTTGTTGCCGGGCATGTCGCCAGAAATTCGATTAGCTTTGGTCGGGTGAATTTTTTACGGTAAACGGCCTTCCCACGATGATCCTGACAATGAATATGGAAAGAGTTCTTACCCAGATCGATACCAATAAGCGCAATGTTTTCCATGATGGTTCTCCGAATGAAAGCCTGTCCTCAGCATAGTACTGGGAAGGAGGGAGTGACCATCTCATTAAATAAAGCACGCTAAGCCGGTTGCAGCGGTCGTAGCGGCCTGAACTTGCCCGCGCCGATCTTGGCGCTGCTGCGCCAGAGGTAATCGCCGGTGAGGTTGATGTGCTCCCAACCGAGCGGCGACAGGTACTGCAACAGCGCGTCATCAACGGCATGGCCGTTGCCACGCAGCGCGTGCGCAGCCCGTTCCAGATAGACCGTGTTCCACAACACGACGGCAGCCGTTACCAGATTGAGGCCGCTAGCCCGGTAGCGCTGCTGCTCGAAACTGCGGTCGCGGATTTCACCCAGGCGGTTGAAAAACACTGCCCTGGCCAGCGCATTGCGCGCCTCGCCCTTGTTCAGGCCGGCATGCACGCGGCGGCGCAGTTCCACGCTTTGCAGCCAGTCCAGGATGAACAGCGTGCGCTCGATGCGGCCCAGCTCGCGGAGCGCCACGGCCAGGCCGTTCTGGCGTGGGTAGCTGCCGAGCTTTCGGAGCATCAGGGAGGCCGTCACCGTGCCCTGCTTGATCGAGGTGGCCAGCCGCAGGATTTCGTCCCAATGGGCGCGGACGTGCTTGATGTTGAGCGTGCCGCCGATCATGGGTTTCAGCGCGTCATAGGCGGCGTCGCCCTTCGGGATGTAGAGCTTGGTGTCGCCCAGGTCGCGGATGCGCGGCGCGAAGCGGAAGCCCAGGAGGTGCATCAGGGCGAAGACGTGATCGGTGAAGCCCGCCGTGTCGGTGTAATGCTCCTCGATCCGCAAGTCGGACTCGTGGTACAGCAGGCCGTCGAGCACGTAGGTCGAATCGCGCACGCCGACGTTCACGACCTTGGTGTGAAATGGCGCGTACTGGTCAGAAATGTGGGTGTAGAACGTCCGCCCTGGGCTGCTCCCGTATTTCGGGTTGATGTGGCCGGTGCTCTCGGCCTTGCTGCCGGTGCGGAAGTTCTGGCCGTCCGACGATGAGGTGGTGCCGTCGCCCCAGTGCTCGGCGAAGGGATGGCGGAACTGTGCGTTGACCAGATCGGCCAGCGCCGCCCCGTAGGTTTCGTCGCGGATGTGCCAGGCTTGCAGCCAAGCCAGCTTGGCGTAGGTCGTGCCGGGGCAAGACTCCGCCATCTTGGTCAGGCCCAGGTTGATCGCGTCGGCGAGGATCGTGGTCAGCAACAGGTTCTTGTCTTTGGCCGGGTCGCCCGATTTCAGATGCGCGAAATGCCGAGTGAAGCCCGTCCATTCGTCCACCTCCAGCAGCAGTTCGGTGATCTTGACGTGCGGCAGGATCATTGCCGTCTGGTCGATCAGCGCTTGGGCGGTGTCGGGTACCGCCGCGTCGAGCGGCGTGATCTTCAAGCCTGACTCGGTGATGATGGCGTCCGGCAGCTCGTTGGCCGTCGCCATACGGTTGACGGTGGCAAGCTGTGTTTCCAGCAGCGTCAGCCGGTCGTTCAGGTACCGGTTGCAGTCGGTGGCCACGGCCAGCGGCAATTCGCTGGCCTGCTTGAGGCTGGCGAATTTCGCGGGCGGCACCAGGTAGTCCTCGAAGTCCTTGAACTGGCGCGACCCCTGCACCCAGATGTCGCCGGAACGCAACGCGTTCTTCATCTCCGACAGCGCGCACAGTTCGTAGTAGCGCCGGTCGATGCCGGTGTCGGTCATGACCAGCTTCTGCCAGCGCGGCTTGATGAACTCGGTCGGCGCGTCGGCGGGCACCTTGCGGGCGTTGTCGCTGTTCATGCCGCGCAGCACCTCGATGGCGTCGAGCACGTCCTTCGCGGCGGGAGCGGCCCGCAGCTGGCACTGTTGCAAAGTTAGCGATGAGGCAGCCTTTTGTCTTATTCAAAGGCCTTACATTTCAAAAACTCTGCTTACCAGGCGCATTTCGCCCAGGGGATCACCATAATAAAATGCTGAGGCCTGGCCTTTGCGTAGTGCACGCATCACCTCAATACCTTTGATGGTGGCGTAAGCCGTCTTCATGGATTTAAATCCCAGCGTGGCGCCGATTATCCGTTTCAGTTTGCCATGATCGCATTCAATCACGTTGTTCCGGTACTTAATCTGTCGGTGTTCAACGTCAGACGGGCACCGGCCTTCGCGTTTGAGCAGAGCAAGCGCGCGACCATAGGCGGGCGCTTTATCCGTGTTGATGAATCGCGGGATCTGCCACTTCTTCACGTTGTTGAGGATTTTACCCAGAAACCGGTATGCAGCTTTGCTGTTACGACGGGAGGAGAGATAAAAATCGACAGTGCGGCCCCGGCTGTCGACGGCCCGGTACAGATACGCCCAGCGGCCATTGACCTTCACGTAGGTTTCATCCATGTGCCACGGGCAAAGATCGGAAGGGTTACGCCAGTACCAGCGCAGCCGTTTTTCCATTTCAGGCGCATAACGCTGAACCCAGCGGTAAATCGTGGAGTGATCGACATTCACTCCGCGTTCAGCCAGCATCTCCTGCAGCTCACGGTAACTGATGCCGTATTTGCAGTACCAGCGTACGGCCCACAGAATGATGTCACGCTGAAAATGCCGGCCTTTGAATGGGTTCATGTGCAGCTCCATCAGCAAAAGGGGATGATAAGTTTATCACCACCGACTATTTGCAACAGTGCCGTCTGCTTTATATTCCTGCCAGCCATGCTGAAGATCCCTGCAAAGTTATTATGTGCATGGCGGGCAAGCTCACCGGCGATAGCGGCGGAAGCGAGTGTAACAGTGCTGAAGCTGCTTTCTTCAATATCGTTAAAAAGAACAAGCACGGCTTTTTACCCAACCACACGAAGGATGCCAGGAAGGCTTTTCTTAATGAATGCCCGGATAATGGCGAAGGTGGAAGTAACCAGTCGATGATAAGCCAGATCATAAGTAAATACGGGAAAGTTCGCTTATAGGCGAACTAGGAATAATCTCAATTTAAGGAGCCAACGTGAAAAAAATAATATTAAGTGCATTAGCCTGTACAGCTCTCTTAACTGGTTGCGTCAGCCAGGATAAAGGTAATGCGATGCAGAGCCAGCTGAATAACCAGCAACGCCAGATTAACGAATTATCCGTTCGTTTGCAGTCTGCGGAGTCCCGGCTATCAAAGCAGGAAGAAAAGCTGCGCAACGAACTGCTGCAATCCAGCGGCTATTGCTATCTGAATGGCGCCCGCTACTCGACCGGCACCGTACTTTACGGGCGGATTTGCCAGAATCAGTCAGGCAGCGCTTCGTGGCAGGTATACAGCCGTCGCTAAACACCAGGGCGGTTTAACCGCCCTTTTCTTTACCCTCAGAAAGCCCACTATGACCATGATCCCCTTCCCCACTACAGAAAACCTTATTCTATGGGCTTGCAGCGCCATCGCACTGCTTGCCGTTGTATTCTTCCGGCGTTCAGTACGGCACAGGCGACACAAAAGGAAGCAGCAAAGTGCGCGGCGGGTGCTGGAGCGCATAAAGACGTTGCCGGGCTTCCCACAAAAAATTGACTACCTGAGGAAAATTGATCCTTTTGTGTTTGAAGAACTGTTGCTGGAAGGATTTGAAGCGCATGGCTTCAGAACCATCAGAAACAAACGCTATACCGGCGATGGAGGCATTGACGGCCAGGTAATAATAGGAAAATATCGCTATCTTATTCAGGCTAAACGCTATCGCGGCCATATTGCTTTACAGCACGTACAGGAGTTCGAGAAGTTGCTTAAACGTCATAACTGTCGCGGTCTGTTTTGCCATACCGGGAAAACCGGCGCAGGTTCAAAATCTGTCAGTATTGCCAGTGAACGGATGGAGATTATCAGCGGCCAGCGCCTGATAGATTTGCTCACGCCCGGCAGCTCCTTCACTATCGCAACCGCCCCGCAGACGATGATGAAGCGTACCGCAGCAACACTAGAAACGAGCACCATTGTTAAAGATGCCGGTAAAGAAAATCGATACCATGAGAGTTAATTAAATGAAGTCAGTAACTATAGAAGCAAAAACATTTGCTGAAATGTTAGGAATAACAGAAGGTGAGTTAATCTTTGCCATTAAGAAAACTGGCACATTCAAAAACAAGACCATCCCACAACCTCATGAGCCACATAAATCAAATAATAGATTTTTATATTCAGACGTAATGAGGTTTATAGAATCACTAAAAGACAAAGAGAACCGGTAATGACTCCAACTTACTGATAGTGTTTTATGTTCAGATAATGCCCGATGACCTTGTCATGCAGCTCCACCGATTTTGAGAACGACAGTGACTTCCGTCCCAGCCTTGCCAGATGTTGTCTCAGATTCAGGTTATGTCGCTCAATGCGCTGAGTGTAACGCTTGCTGATAACGTGCAGCTTTCCCTTCAGGCGGGGTTCATACAGCGGCCAGCCATCCGTCATCCATACCACGACCTCAAAGGCCGACAGCAGGCCCAGAAGACGCTCCAGCGTGGCCAACGTGCGTTACCTAACAATAAACCTGTTTAAATATCCAGATAAAAACATTCAATCTGGGTCAAATGAGTGATACAGTTTCACCCATAAGACCCAATGGAGGCAATATGTCTGAATTTGAATTACTGGCGCAGGATCTGCTTGAGAAAGCAGAAGCGGAAGAACAACTGCGACAGGAAAATGATAAAAAGCTGCTCGGGCAGGTGCTGGAAATCTATGACCAGAAGTACGTGGCTGAACTGCTTAGAAAAGTTGGTAAAAATGAGTGGAGTCGCGAGACTCTTAATCGCTGGATTAATGGTAAGTGCTCACCTAAGACGCTGACGTTAGCCGAAGAGGAACTTCTACGAAAAATGCTTCCGGAAGCGCCTGCACATCACCCTGACTATGCCTTCCGGTTTATTGACCTGTTTGCTGGGATTGGAGGTATACGGAAGGGCTTCGAAACCATCGGTGGCCAGTGCGTTTTTACCAGTGAATGGAATAAAGAGGCTGTGCGCACATATAAAGCTAACTGGTTTAACGATGCTCAGGAACACACTTTCAATCTCGATATTCGTGAAGTCACGCTCAGTGATAAACCTGAAGTACCTGAAAACGATGCCTATGCTTACATTAATGAGCATGTGCCGGATCATGATGTACTTCTAGCAGGTTTCCCCTGTCAACCGTTTAGCCTTGCGGGCGTAAGCAAGAAAAACTCGCTCGGGCGCGCGCATGGTTTCGAATGTGAGGCTCAGGGAACGCTTTTCTTCGATGTGGCGCGTATTATCCGCGCAAAAAAACCTGCCATCTTTGTTCTTGAAAACGTTAAAAACCTGAAGAGCCATGACAAGGGTAAAACCTTTAAAGTCATCATGGATACCCTCGACGAACTGGGCTATGAAGTTGCGGATGCAGCTGAGATGGGCAAAAACGATCCTAAAGTTATCGACGGAAAGCACTTTTTACCTCAGCACCGAGAACGTATCGTTTTGGTCGGTTTCCGCCGTGATCTGAACATTCACCAGGGCTTTACCCTGCGCGATATTAGTCGTTTTTATCCGGAACAGCGTCCGTCATTTGGCGAACTGCTGGAACCCGTGGTTGACAGCAAATATATACTGACGCCGAAACTCTGGGAGTATCTCTATAACTACGCCAAAAAGCACGCAGCTAAGGGTAACGGATTCGGTTTTGGCCTCGTTAATCCTGAAAATAAAGAAAGCATTGCCCGTACGCTTTCTGCTCGCTATCACAAAGACGGGTCTGAAATTCTGATAGACCGTGGCTGGGATATGGCCACAGGTGAAACAGACTTCGCGAACGAAGAAAATCAGGCGCATCGGCCCCGCAGGCTGACTCCGCGAGAGTGCGCGCGCCTTATGGGTTTTGAAAAAGTAGATGGCAGGCCTTTTCGCATTCCTGTGTCAGACACTCAGTCGTACAGGCAGTTCGGTAACTCCGTAGTGGTGCCCGTGTTTGAAGCCGTAGCCAAACTGCTTGAACCTTATATCCTGAAAGCGGTTAATGCCGATTCGTGCAAGGTTGAACGAATCTGATCGCTCCTCCCGGTATTTATGCCGGGAGATAATCTATGGAATATCTGCGTAAAGCCCTGTCAGCTCAGCAATAAACGCACCTAGCGTCATTAGCTCAGCTCTCACCGCCTCCGGGTATTTTTTGTGCAGAGATGATGGCACGACCAATCTGACACCCGACTCCCGCATCTCCCGATATTGAGCCAGAGAAACTCCCTCCTGGAGTGTAAACAGATGCACCTGATGAATTTTATCGGCCTCATTCAGTATCTGACGCCAGCGATCCTTACAGGTAGTCTTGACTGCCAGCATGCGCAGATTTTCTACGGGAAACTCAGTATCGTGGTAAGCCCCTGCGGAAGGGAAAAGGAAATCGGGTTTTTTATTACCTTCTGTGATGGCCTGCGTCGCAAAGTGTCGCAGGCCGTGCTCAATGAATAGATGCTCCAGGTGCAGTTCCAGCGACTTCCCGGCTCTGGATTTACGGCGATTGCTGACAGAATTGGCCAGCGCAATAAATTCATCCACAGAGCCAAATCCTTTCCGGATGATATCCAGAACATGCAGTTCCTCAACCAATAGAAATATGTCGTACTCCACGCGCCGGCGGTCAAGAAGTTGCTCATCCGGATCAAGGGAATTTTTCACATAATGGCTGGCTGCATACTGAATAATTTCACTTCCCGACGGAAAGCGCAGGTGCCAGTCTTCAGGTAGAATATATTTATGATTTACTGGCGCTTGCTGTAGAGATAGTCCGCCTAGAATCTGTCCTGCGGGGCCGGATATAAGCGCTCCGGGTATAACTTCACCAATAGCGGTCTCAATGACGTCCTCTTCATCAGTGCTGGCGCATACCCAAATATTTACTTCCTTACAGTCCCCCCCTTGCTCATCAAGCTTGAAAGCCAGGAGCGTCAGAGCCCCTGTATTTTCAGGATCCTGAAGTGGGCTGCCTCTACCCCAGCGGGTAATCCTTTTTTCATTCCGGGTTTTACCAAAATGACGGCTGTTATAATAAATTGCCCTGGCTTCGCTGTCAGGGCAATCATGCGATGACACATGTGCGGTGAGAAAAACCGAAGGGTTCAGTTCACGGGTATGGTTGATAGACGGAAAGAGTTTTTCAACGATACCTGAAGGGATATAAAGCCCTACCTGGTGACCACCTGTTGCGCCGGTATCGTTGGCGGAAAGGCGTTTGATGTAGACGAAGTAATTCTCACATGCGATCTCAAGTAGCCAGTTGTGGAAAACCGACATAAGCATCCCCTGTTACCCTGAAACTCTACTCACCATTTTTTCATGATTATATACAAACAGTGTCATTTTCAGAAGACGACTGCACCAGTTGATTGGGCGTAATGGCTGTTGTGCAGCCAGCTCCTGACAGTTCAATATCAGAAGTGATCTGCACCAATCTCGACTATGCTCAATACTCGTGTGCACCAAAGCGAGGTGAGCATGGCGACGGAGGCTCTGTTGCAAAGATTGGCGGCAGTCAGAGGTAGGCTGTCGCTCTGCGCCGATCAGGCGGCTGCTGCGAAATGGTGGTTGAGCATGCCCATGGCCTCCGTCAGCGCCGAGGGCCCAATGCCAAAAGCTCTCTCCACAAGGCGCACCTCGCCCCTGATGCCGGGCTGCAGGCACCAGGGGCGAGCCTGTCCTTTGCGCAGGGCTCGCATGACTTCGAATCCCTTGATCGTGGCATAGGCCGTGGGGATCGATTTGAAACCGCGCACCGGCTTGATCAGTATCTTGAGCTTTCCGTGATCGGCCTCGATCACGTTATTGAGATACTTCACCTGCCGGTGGGCCGTCTCCCGGTCCAGCTTTCCTTCGCGCTTCAATTCGGTGATCGCTGCACCATAGCTCGGCGCTTTGTCGGTATTGAGCGTGGCAGGCTTTTCCCAGTGCTTCAGGCCTCGCAGGGCCTTGCCCAGGAACCGCTTCGCTGCCTTGGCGCTGCGGGTCGGCGACAGGTAGAAATCGATCGTGTCGCCCCGCTTGTCGACTGCCCGGTACAGGTAGGTCCACTTGCCCCGCACCTTGACGTAGGTTTCATCCAGGCGCCAGCTCGGATCAAAGCCACGCCGCCAGAACCAGCGCAGCCGCTTCTCCATCTCCGGGGCGTAGCACTGGACCCAGCGATAGATCGTCGTATGGTCGACCGAAATGCCGCGTTCCGCCAGCATTTCCTCAAGGTCGCGATAGCTGATCGGATAGCGACAATACCAGCGCACCGCCCACAGGATCACATCACCCTGGAAATGGCGCCACTTGAAATCCGTCATCGTTCCGTCCGTCCAATCTCCGCCAAGCATGCTCAAGCTTCACGATTTTTGCAACAGAGCCCACACGAGTATTGAGCATAGTCGAGATTGGTGCAGATCACTTCTGATATTGAACTGTCAGGAGCTGGCTGCACAACAGCCATTACGCCCAATCAACTGGTGCAGTCGTCTTCTGAAAATGACAATCGTGCCACCGGCTCCAGGTCTTATCGAACAGCTCAGACACATGGTCCAAATGCTGGTCGATCCGTTCGGCCAGTTTTTCGATGGCCTCTTGCTTGAGCTTGTCACTTTCCCTGAACTCGATGTTCAAGGCCCTGGCCACCTGGTTGAGGTTCCGGCCGATAGCTCCAAGCTGCCGGCACGATTCCCGTACGGTGTTCACTTCTTCATCAGTGAGGACCGGCATCCGGTTCAACGACCGCAGTCATTTCTGTACCTAAACAGTCCTGCGAATATGTGAGTTTTGACCTAATGAGCCACAAAAACTCATTTTCGCCCACGATAATTTTTCTACTTCCTTTCTTTGGAATGCTCATTTCAATATTCACATAACGTCGCTATCAATCGCGGAAAAGGCGTAGTGCGCGAAGCGAACGAAGCTTTTTGCCGTCGATTGCATAGCTTTGTTAACCCTTTTTCCAAATTTGATAGCAATAGTTAATGTTTGAAGTAAAGTGTTGCTCAAAAACAACTTCGAAGGTATTTGGAATACTCGGGAAGAAAACATCCCCCTCTGGCTCGATGTCGATCGTCGATAAGTGGAGCGTAGAGGCCATGGGTAATGTTTCTCGGTAAATTTCTCCGCCACCAGACACTATAACGTGACCGGTGAATTCAGCTAGCCTGTCCATGGCCTCTTCGATTGACTGAAATACAACTACATTGTCATCATTTGATGTCCAACCTGAGCGGGTAACGACCGCGTATTTCCTATTGGGGAGTGCGCCCATAGATTCAAACGTCTTGCGACCCACCAGAAGCCACTGATTGTAGGTCAATGCTTTAAAAAGTAGCTGCTCCCCTTTCGCGGACCAGGGTATGTCTGGACCGCAACCAATCACGCCGTTTTTCGCTTTCGCAGCCATCAATGATACTTTCAAGGTTCTCATCCTGGGTTAACTTTGTTTTAGGGCGACTGCCCTGCTGCGTAACATCGTTGCTGCTCCATAACATCAAACATCGACCCACGGCGTAACGCGCTTGCTGCTTGGATGCCCGAGGCATAGACTGTACAAAAAAACAGTCATAACAAGCCATGAAAACCGCCACTGCGCCGTTACCACCGCTGCGTTCGGTCAAGGTTCTGGACCAGTTGCGTGAGCGCATACGCTACTTGCATTACAGTTTACGAACCGAACAGGCTTATGTCCACTGGGTTCGTGCCTTCATCCGTTTCCACGGTGTGCGTCACCCGGCAACCTTGGGCAGCAGCGAAGTCGAGGCATTTCTGTCCTGGCTGGCGAACGAGCGCAAGGTTTCGGTCTCCACGCATCGTCAGGCATTGGCGGCCTTGCTGTTCTTCTACGGCAAGGTGCTGTGCACGGATCTGCCCTGGCTTCAGGAGATCGGAAGACCTCGGCCGTCGCGGCGCTTGCCGGTGGTGCTGACCCCGGATGAAGTGGTTCGCATCCTCGGTTTTCTGGAAGGCGAGCATCGTTTGTTCGCCCAGCTTCTGTATGGAACGGGCATGCGGATCAGTGAGGGTTTGCAACTGCGGGTCAAGGATCTGGATTTCGATCACGGCACGATCATCGTGCGGGAGGGCAAGGGCTCCAAGGATCGGGCCTTGATGTTACCCGAGAGCTTGGCACCCAGCCTGCGCGAGCAGCTGTCGCGTGCACGGGCATGGTGGCTGAAGGACCAGGCCGAGGGCCGCAGCGGCGTTGCGCTTCCCGACGCCCTTGAGCGGAAGTATCCGCGCGCCGGGCATTCCTGGCCGTGGTTCTGGGTTTTTGCGCAGCACACGCATTCGACCGATCCACGGAGCGGTGTCGTGCGTCGCCATCACATGTATGACCAGACCGGCACTGTTGCAAAGTTAGCGATGAGGCAGCCTTTTGTCTTATTCAAAGGCCTTACATTTCAAAAACTCTGCTTACCAGGCGCATTTCGCCCAGGGGATCACCATAATAAAATGCTGAGGCCTGGCCTTTGCGTAGTGCACGCATCACCTCAATACCTTTGATGGTGGCGTAAGCCGTCTTCATGGATTTAAATCCCAGCGTGGCGCCGATTATCCGTTTCAGTTTGCCATGATCGCATTCAATCACGTTGTTCCGGTACTTAATCTGTCGGTGTTCAACGTCAGACGGGCACCGGCCTTCGCGTTTGAGCAGAGCAAGCGCGCGACCATAGGCGGGCGCTTTATCCGTGTTGATGAATCGCGGGATCTGCCACTTCTTCACGTTGTTGAGGATTTTACCCAGAAACCGGTATGCAGCTTTGCTGTTACGACGGGAGGAGAGATAAAAATCGACAGTGCGGCCCCGGCTGTCGACGGCCCGGTACAGATACGCCCAGCGGCCATTGACCTTCACGTAGGTTTCATCCATGTGCCACGGGCAAAGATCGGAAGGGTTACGCCAGTACCAGCGCAGCCGTTTTTCCATTTCAGGCGCATAACGCTGAACCCAGCGGTAAATCGTGGAGTGATCGACATTCACTCCGCGTTCAGCCAGCATCTCCTGCAGCTCACGGTAACTGATGCCGTATTTGCAGTACCAGCGTACGGCCCACAGAATGATGTCACGCTGAAAATGCCGGCCTTTGAATGGGTTCATGTGCAGCTCCATCAGCAAAAGGGGATGATAAGTTTATCACCACCGACTATTTGCAACAGTGCCCCTGAAACTGCCTTACTGCTGACTGGGACAGGAGCGATTCCACACCCAATGCCTCGACCCGGTGCCGGCTGTCACTCAGCACAAGGTCAAGGGCCAGCAGAATCGTGCTTTTCCCGGACTCATTGTCCCCGACCAGAATGTTACGGTCATGAGTGAAGCGCAGGTCCAGTTCCGGAAACTTTTTAAAGTTTTGCAGCATAAGCCGCGTGATCAGAGGCATCTTTTATTCCTTTATATACCGCTGACTGAAAGAGTGTCCGGCTGCGCCAGACCGCCTGTTTTGTTTTACAGCGTTATCTTACCCAGTCTTCCAGCACAAGACCCGGTACCCGCTCAAATTCCCGCGTATTATTCGTCACCAGCACGGCACCGGCGGCGATGGCGTGCCCGGCAATGGCCGTGTCGTTCGGGCCGATCGGCGTCCCGGCCATTCGCAGCGCCACCTTAATCTCCGTGGTGGCGTCCACCGCAGCGCGATCCCAGGGCAGGATGGCATCGAGGCGGGCGCAGAACGCGTCGACCAGCTCGACGTGGCGCGGGGAGGCCTTCGGGCCGGTGGCCCCGAAGCGCATTTCAGAATAAGTGATGGCCGAGACAACGATGCGCTGGCCGCGCAGCACCGCCTGCTCCAGGCGCTTCAGGACGGCTTCCGGCTGCTCGCGCATGATGAACGAGCAGATACAGGTGTCGAGCATATAGGTCTTGTTCACAGGTTAAATCGTCCTTCGTCGCTGACAACGTCCTCGCGCTCCGCCATAAAGTCCGGGTCTGCCTTCTCGAACTGCGCGAACGAGCCCCAGGTCGGCCGGACGGGACGCAAAATAATGCTGTCCCCTTCCCGGACGATCTCCAGCTCGCTCACTCCCTCAAAATCCAGATCGCGGGGCAGACGAATGGCGCGGTTATTGCCGTTTTTAAAAATGGATACAGTTCTCATCATTTCCTCCTGGCCGACCGGCCTGTATGACTATGTTCAGTATATGCAGATGCAAAGCATATGTATAGTCATAGCATATGCAGATGGTAAGTATATGCGTATGCCACACCTATGCAGATGCCCGGCATATGGATATGTTGAACCTATGTTGTATTCTCTCTTTTCCCGGTCAGATCCGAAAAAAGCTAGTTCCGGATCTCCGCGCCCCCGCCGGCGCGCAGCGGCCCGGCAGCACAAAATGTAGCGGTGTACTCAGCTGATAATGACGCTATATGTTGTGTTTCTCCCCTGCCCCGCGACCGGCCGCTCACCACCCTAAAAGGACGCTTTGCTTATTCCCTGACCGTGGTATACTTCCGGAAACTTGGCATAGCGATAAAAGTCGGATCCGGACGGAACGGCCATCCGGTAATTTAATTCCGTGGTTATATGGCTGATTATTATCATGTGAGTGATGATTTCGCAGGCGAATGTCATCCGGTGTGACGGTCAGGTGCGTCAGCGGGTGATGATTACGAGGTGGGACTATTCAATAAGGTATTAAATGGATATTGATCAAGTTATTCGGGATCTCATTAGCAAGGCCATGAATTCCGTCTGGGTATATCAAACTGCGAATAGTTACGGAAAAGAAATGGTTCAGTTACTGGACTCGCAAGGAAACGAACTTGCATGGCGTTGGCTCTCTGATGGCTGCGCAGCATGGCAGGCTCCCTCTTCAGTGATTGGGGGATATACGAACGTACCCGCAGGAGCAAGTGAATATGACCTCTCACATGGCTTCGAGTATGCGTCGATCACCCTAGGTACTGAAGATTGTGCAAATTATTCAGAACTACCGCCCAGACCAGACTGGTGCTGCTAAGTAGCTAAATGAATATGACTGGCGGGATTTATCAATAAAGGAACACATATGGCTGACTGGTTTATTGCGACTGAGGGCGTGAAGGTGGTCAAGGACAGCGCCAGTCTGTGGCCGCAGATCATTACGGCGGTTTCGTCAATCGGAGCTGCACTCGGCGGTGTCAGCCTGACCCATCATTTCACCCGCAGACGTGAGGAAAGAGCTACTGCTGCGCAGCAGGCCAGTGAGCGACTTTTTATTGCTACGGAGTTGGTCTTTTTGCTGGAGTACTATGCGATTAAATGGTTAGAAGTGGATACTGAAAAGCGTCTTCTCCATTATAAGGCAGAAAAGATACCCACTTTGAATTTATCAAGTGTATCCGGTGACTGGCGTACTCTAAATACAAACTATATATTCAAAATTCGTGAGTTCGATGCCAATCTGGCTGTAATGCTTCTCACATTAAAGCCAGAGACTGTAGATACTGGCTATATGTATTTTCACTATGAAGATCGTGTGTATGTCTTAACTCAGGCAATTAAAGCTTTTCTTCTGGCCGCCAAGCTTCGCCGTGAGGTTGGGTTGCCGGATTCTATACATTTAAAAGGTAAACAGGGCGTGTTGTTCCTGCTCCATAAAGCAAGAAAAAGGTACTGGCGCTTAGTGCATTGTGATCGCAAAAACGTAAATGGCAAGAAACGATAGTAATGGATAATTTGACTGGTCTTTCAACATTTATTAGCCAAGAAAAGCAAACACAACTGCCTTTGACTATCGATTATCAGGCAGCACTGGCGCTGCGCCAGATGGCTTTGGTGCAGGATGAACTGCCGAAATACCTGCTGGCGCCCGAAGTGAGCGCCCTGCTCCATTACGTCCCCGATCTGCACAGAAAGATATTGCTGGCCACTCTGTGGAATACCGGGGCGCGAATTAATGAAGCGTTGGCGCTGACAAGAGGGGATTTTTCGCTGGCGCCGCCATATCCGTTCGTGCAACTGGCCACGCTCAAGCAGCGCACCGAGAAAGCGGCAAGGACGGCAGGTCGTGCCCCCGCAGGCAGTAAGATCCATCGTCTGGTTCCCCTTTCCGATCACCACTACGTCAGCCAGCTGCAGATGATGGTGGCCACCCTGAAAATCCCTCTCGAACGTCGCAACAAGCGCACCGGCCGAACGGAGAAGGCACGCATCTGGGAAATCACCGATCGTACCGTCCGTACCTGGCTGAATGAAGCTGTTGACGCAGCTGCCGCCGACGGGGTGACGTTCTCAGTACCGGTGACCCCCCATACGTTCCGTCACTCCTACGCGATGCACATGCTGTATGCTGGCATACCGCTGAAAGTGTTGCAGAGCCTGATGGGACACAAGTCACTGAGCTCGACGGAAGTCTATACGAAGGTATTCGCACTTGATGTTGCTGCGCGGCATCGAGTTCAGTTTCAGATGCCCGAAGCGGATGCGGTAGCCATGCTGAAAGGGAATATTTAATTACTCAGGAGAATGATGCTGGCGAACGTCCTGCTCGCCGGTGAGGTCTGTCAGAAGTTATCTGGCCCAGCTGGCGGGAATATCTGCACTATATCCCTTATACCGCTCATAAATCGCATGCTGCAGCATTTTAATACGAGCTGACAATTTGTCGGCGTCCGACATATCCCGCCATTCTCCCTCAAAAGTGGGTTTCCAACCATCCGGGAGATTGAGCGTGATCAATACCTTTGTATCACGAATAATCACCCCGTCAGTGAAAGAAGTAAGACTACTTCTTACGGTCTTATCTATCTGTATAGCTTCAAGTTTTATCTTGTTACCTCATATTGTCCGGATCCCAAGCTTAAATAGCTGAACTCAAATTGCCCAGTGAAATGTCTGGATGTGCCGCATTTTTCCCCTTACACAGTGAAGCTGGCCAAAGGCCAGCTCGCATGGATTTATCGCTTTTGCCAGTAGATCAGCATGGCAAGGAACAGGATTGTTGCCCCCTGAGAAGCGGGAGAGGCGGTCAGGAAAATTTCCAGCAAGGTCATTATCGTAAAACTCCGCATTATTAATTTCAGGTGTGTGACTCAGGGGCCTTAGTCCCCCTTTACAGGAAGTAGTGTTCTGTCACGACGGCAACCAGCGGTAATAAAACGATTCGAATATGCCTGCAGGGACGATAGAAATCTTCGTGCGGCTTGCCTCGCTGTAGCGGGTACTGGAGAGCGACTAGGGGGAGGAGTAGCATCTTCCGGCCACGGATATGATCGAGCCAGCAGTGCTCGCCGCAGCCGAGCGACAGGGCGAAGCCCCGAGTGAGCGAGGAAGCACCAGGGGAGAGTACTTTTCATATTCTGCTGACGCTCAATGCATGAAAAATTTCCTTACCCAGGGGTTATCCACTTATCCACCGGGATATTTTTATAAGATCTTTTTTTATAGTTGTTAGATCTTTATTTTTAAAATGCCCGCAGGCCTTTATCCATGCGGGTTTCAGAGGGGGTACTGTGACAAACTGCCCTTTCAGTGTGACAAATCACCCTCAAATTGCCGTCCTTTCTGTGACAAATCACCCTTAACCCTGTGACAAATTGCCCTCAGATGGCGTTGCTTTTCACAAAGTTATCCATCCCTGTTGACTCTGTTTTATGAAGTGTGACAATCTGAAAACCTGTCACACTTCACATGGATCTGTCATGGCGGAAATAGCGGTTATAAACCACAAAAAACGTAAAAATAGCCCGCGGATTGTCCAGTCAAATGAGCTGACTGAGGCGGCATATAGTCTCTCCCGGGATCAAAAACGTATGCTGTATCTGTTCGTTGACCAGATCAGGAAATCCGATGGTTCGCTGCAGGAACATGACGGCATCTGCGAAATTCATGTTGCTAAATACGCTGAAACATTCGGGCTGACCTCCGCTGAAGCCAGTAAGGATATACGACAGGCTTTGAAAGGTTTTGCGGGTAAGGAAGTGGTTTTTTATCGCCCTGAAGAGGATGACGGCGATGAAAAAGGGTATGAATCCTTTCCCTGGTTTATCAAACGTGCCCACAGTCCATCCAGAGGGCTTTACAGCGTACATATCAACCCCTATCTCATTCCCTTTTTCATCGGGCTACAGAACCGGTTTACGCAGTTCCGGCTCAGTGAAACAAAAGAGATTACCAATCCGTATGCCATGCGTTTATACGAATCCCTGTGTCAGTACCGTAAACCTGATGGCTCAGGTGTCGTGTCCCTGAAAATCGACTGGATCATGGAGCGCTACCAGCTACCTCAAAGTTACCAGCGTATGCCGGACTTTCGCCGCCGTTTCCTGCAGGCAAGTGTTGATGAGATCAACAGCCGGACACCAATGCGCCTCTCTTACATCGAGAAAAAGAAAGGCCGCCAGACAACTCATATCGTATTCTCTTTCCGTGATATCACCTCCCTGACAACGGAATAGTTTGAGGGTTATCTGTCACAGATTTGAGGGTGGTTCGTCACATTTGATCCGTAAGCGTGCAGCGAGAACCGTATTGACGGGGATGTGTTATTCAGTTGGCAGTGCTACGCGCCAGGGGAGTAGTTCGCTGACCCGGTTTATCGGCCAGTCAGCAATGACGTCAAGGACATAACGGAGGTAGCTTTCTGGCTCCACTCCGTTCAGTTTGCATGTCCCGATCAGGCTGTACAGCAGCGCTCCCCGCTCTCCTCCATGATCCGAACCGAAGAACAGGTAGTTTTTGCGGCCCAGGCTGACCATCCGTAGCGCATTCTCAGCTATGTTGTTATCTGCCTCGGCCCAGCCGTCGTCAGTATAGTAAGCCAGCGCCGGCCACTGGTTCAGTACGTACGTGAACGCTTTCGCCAGTTCTGAGTGTCGCGACAGCGTTTTCACCTTTTCACGCAGCCAGCTTTCCAGGGATTTCAGCCGCGGTTTAGCTTTTTGCTGACGTTCTGCAAGGCGTCGCTTCGCCGGCATCCCCCTTATTTCCGCCTCGATGGCATATAACTCACCGATCCGTTTCAGGGCTTCCTCCGTCAGCGCTGACGGGGTGCGAACGTGCACATCGTGGATCTTGCGGCGGGCATGAGCCCAGCAGGCAGCTTCCGTTATCTGTCCATTGCGGTACAGTTCGTTGAACCCGGCGTACGCATCCGCCTGCAGCACTCCGCTGAACCCCGCAAGATGGGTCTGCGGGTGGATACCTTTTCTGTCCGGGCTGTAAGCGAACCACACTGCCGGCGCCAGCTCTGACCCGGCGTTACGGTCGTCACGAACGTACGTCCACAACCGCCCGGTCTTCGTTTTCTTATTACCTGGCAACAGCACCGGGACAGGCGTGTCATCAGCATGGAGCTTACCGTCAGTCAGCACATAGTCCTGAAGCGCCCCTTCCAGCGGTGACAGTAGCCGGCAACACGCATCCACCCAGCCCGACAGCAGTGAGCGGCTCAGCTCCACACCCTGGCGGCCGTATATTTCAGACTGGCGGTACAGCGGGGTGTGCTCTGCATACTTTGAACTCAGCACGCGGGCCAGCAGCCCCGGTCCTGCGATACCCCGCTCGATGGGCCGTGAAGGCGCGGGGGCCTGCACGATGGCATCGCACTGAGTACAGGCATGCTTTTCACGTACTGTCCGGATAACCCGGAAGGCGCTGCGCATCAGCTCCAGCTGTTCGGCGGCATCTTCACCCAGGTAACTCAGCGCACCACCACATTCCGGGCAGCATGACGCTGCCGGCAGCAGCCGTTTTTCGTCACGGGGAAGTGATTCAGGGAACGGTTTGCGGGTACGGGTCTGCCGCAGCGGGCGCTGCACGGCCGGGTCATCCACCCGGCCGGTAAGGGTATCGCTTTCTTTCTGCAACTGCTTAAGGTCGGCTTCCATCTTCGCGATACGGCGGGAGACTTTTTCGGAGCGGCTGCCGAAGTTCATCCGGCGCAGCTTATCCAGTTGCGCCTGCAGGTGATCTATTTCGCGTTCACGCTCGTTCAGCTTTTCCAGAAGGGCACGGTTCAGCGCCTCCTGTTCGGCAAGGAGACGTTTCAGTTCATCGATATCGTCAGGAAGTAAGCTGTTCATACCGGGTATATTACCAGGCTCATTCAGCGTCGACCAGGATAAAGAGGCCTACAACATAGTCAGTGACGTAAGCAGTCTTTTAGGCTGCCGCCAGTCGATACCTTCAAGGAGCATCGCCAGCTGTGCCGGTGTGAGGAACACTTTGCCATCCCGGGCTGACGGCCAGGCGAAGCGGCCGCGCTCCAGCCGTTTGGTCAGCAGACACAGTCCATCGCCGGTAGACCAGAGGAGCTTTACCTGACTGCCATTACGCCCACGGAAGATAAAAACGTGACCTGACATCGGATCGTCTTTCAGCGTCGTCTGCACCTTTGCCGCCAGGCCGTTGAAGCCGTTTCTCATATCGGTGATGCCAGCGACCAGCCAGATCTTTGTCCCTGATGGTAATGGGATCAACGTTTGAGCTCCCGTATCAGCAGGTTCAGGATATTTTCGCTGATGGCACCATTCAGACGGAGTGATCCGTGCCGGAACGTCACTTCACAGCTGATATTGAGTGATTCAGGTGCCGCAGCAGCTACAGGTTGTGACCGGGGGGAGGTTGCAGGAACAACATCTTCGGCATCAAGTGTTATCGGGAGCAGCTCAGGCACGTTGTTTTCTGTTGTTGAAGGAGGACGTAGTTTTCCTTCGCGCCAGTACTGGCGCCACTTGAACAGCAAATTATCGTTGATCCCATGCTCACGAGCGAGTTGCGCTACGGAGATCTCTGGTCGATGCGAGAGTTCAACCATTTTGATTTTGAACTCAACGGGATAATTAGGGCTTTTTTTACGCACTACGGTTAATGATTTCATGGATAGCGTCCACCATATTTGGTGTCCACTATCCTCTCAGGAATATCAGGATCTGCCAGACGGTGCTGAGACGACGCTTACTTTGATCCGGCAGGTTGAGGGTGATTTGTCACAGTTTTGCGGTTCCCTCCCTGGCAGCCTGCGCGTATTAATACTTTTTTGGCTGTAACCGGTAGTGAAACCAAGTTTGAGGGCAATTTGTCACAATACATGAGGGCAGTTTGTCGCAGTTAAATGAGTGCAGTTTGTCACAGTTGATTTCCCCCTCTTTCCCTCTTCCCTTTAGTCGCAAGGCCTGAGGCAGTGGTCGAGCTCGTCATAACTGATGAGGGCAGATTGTCACACTTATTGCCCTTAACAGGCTATCTGCGCGTGTGCCTGCGCTTGGGGTGTTTCCCGCAGACCCGGCCTGACCCGTATCCCACAGTCAGGGCTGCCTGCAAAGTTGACCTGTTTCCAACAGAGGATGGAAACCTATTCATGTATTGGGCGTAAGAGCTATCTGCCTGAACGGCTGCTCTTTGCTTCCTCGCCAGTTCGCTCGCTACGCTCGGTCTCATGGCTGCGGCGAGCACTGTTACAGAAAAGCTATCTTTGAACGGTCGTAACAAAAATCAGCCCCTGAGCGTAAAATTGCGATTCAGAACGGTGTTTGAGTGGAACACCCTTCTGGCTTGTCCAAACCCTCCAATTGTTGAGAGCGAAATCAAAACAACATGATTTTTTACTTGCAACATGACTCTTTTTGTTCAAAATGACAAAAAACGTCATGAGGTGATGAATGGACAATATTGAGCAGTTACGGAAAGTCGCCACACGTGCAGGTAAGCTTCTGACATCTTTGAGCGAAAATATACGCCAGCAAAAAGAGGAATTGAAACTTACCGAGTTCTATCAGGAATACAGCAAAGCCGCCCTGTATAAGCTGCCTAAACTCAGTAAAGGCAGTGTTGAGTATGCTGTGGCCGAAATGGAAGCCGGTGGCTACATTTTTAAAAAGAAACCTTCCGGCAATACGATGAAATACGCGATGACGATTCAGAATGTCATCGATCTGTATTTCCATCGTAAAGTGCCCAAGTACAGGGATCGCTTCGATAAAGCCTTCACGATTTTTGTTTGTAATCTTAAAGGCGGTGGTTCCAAGACAGTCTCTACCGCTTCATTATCACATGCTTTTCGAGCTCATCCTCAGCTTCTGTTCGAAGACCTCCGTATTCTGGCCATCGATTTCGATCCGCAGGCATCTTTGACAATGTTCCTGAGCCATGAGAATTCAGTGGGCTTGGTTGAAAATACGGCTGCTCAGGCCATGCTCCAGAACGTGTCTCGTGAAGAATTACTTTCCGATTTTATAGTGCCGTCGATTATTCCGGGTGTTGATGTCATTCCCGCTTCCATTGACGATGCATTCCTTGCTGAAGGCTGGAAGGGGCTGTGTGAAGAACATCTGCCAGGGCAAAATATTCATGCAGTGCTTAAAGAGAACATTATCGACAAGCTCCAGCATGACTACGACTTTATTTTCCTTGATAGCGGTCCTCACCTTGATGCATTCCTGAAAAACTGTATTGGTGCGGCAGACCTGATGTTGACCCCCCTTCCACCGGCGACGGTTGATTTTCATTCTTCCCTGAAGTTTGTGGCCAGCCTCCCTGCCCTCATTGATTCGATCGAAATGGACGGGCATACCTGCAATCTCATCGGTAACGTCGGCTTCATGTCCAAAATCCTGAACAAGTCTGATCACAAAATTTGTCATAGCCAGGCCAAAGAGGTTTTCGGTGCCGATATGCTCGATATGGTTCTGCCGAGACTGGATGGTTTCGAACGCTGTGGGGAGACTTTTGACACCGTTATTTCAGCAAATCCCGCAACCTATGATGGAAGTACAGAGGCGCTAAAAAGCGCAAAATCAGCAGCGGAGGACTTTGCGAAGGCAGTATTTGATCGCATTGAGTTCATTCGTACTAACGGAGGTATGTGATGTCGAATGAGAGAAGAAAAACCATCGGCAGACAGTTAAATACTCAGGCGTCAATGGTCGAGATGACTGACACCGATAGAAGCCAGGTATTTACCTTAAAAACCGGCAGGAAGGTAACGTTCAGGTTTGTTCGGATACCTGCAGCTGACGTTGAAAGTATGACCTTCGTAAACCAGGAGAACAATGGACGAGATCAACTTGCTCTAACCAGGGAGTCTCTGAAATCCATTATCCAGACGATTAAGTTTCAGCAGTTCTTCCCCTGTATTGGTATTAAGCAAGGTGAAAAGATTGAGATACTGGATGGTTCAAGACGGCGAGCCTCGGCGATTTATATCCGCACAGGCCTTGATGTCATGGTTACCGATGAACATTTATCAGCTGATGAAGCTCGCCAACTGGCTAAAGATATCCAGACAGCTAAAGAACATAACCTTCGGGAAATAGGCCTGAGACTGATAGCTCTTAAAGAGTCCGGATTCAATCAAAAGGAAATTGCTGAACTGGAGGGGTTATCTCAGGCTAAGGTCACCAGGTCGCTGCAGGCGGCGGCAGTACCGCAAGACTTGATTGCTCTGTTCCCGGTTCAGTCGGAGTTGTCATTTAGTGACTATAAAATGCTTTTAGAAGTTAACGAAAAACTCAGTGAAAAGGGCTTAACGCCTGAAGAACTCATTCAGTCTGTCTCAGATCGGCATAATGCAATTTTAAGTGATTGCGAGCGACCAGAAGACGAACAGAAAGCCAGTATACTGAAGCTGATTTCTCAGGCATCTCAGGCATTGATAGCGCCACCTCCCAAGGAAAAGTCAGTGATTTCCCCACTCTGGACCTTTGAAGAAAAGGACAAGTTCGCGCGCAAGCGTGTGAAAGGGCGCACGCTGACTTATGAGTTTAGCCGTATGTCAAAAGTGGTTCAGGATGAACTGGACAAGGCTATCAATGAGGTCCTTGAAAGAAATTTGAGTCAATAATTTCGCCATGGCGATTTCACATCTAACTTGTTGTAATTAAGAAGTTTAGGTTGAGAATTTCAAGGTGAAATCGCCAAAGTTTTACGCCAGTTTCGCTTCAGGAATATCTGACCATCGTGTCGTATAAGCAGGAGAAAGCATCTCCCGTTTCATCTGCCATTCCGGGGCAATGCCCCGCCCTGCGAACCATACTTTACCCAGCCCTGAGTGGTTGATCCCGTCCAGAACCTTCATCAGCTCAGCACTGTGAGGGCGTGGCGGGCATTCGTCGAACAGTTGCAGCTGCGAAACGCCGGAGCCGGTGAAGTCATTCAACATAACTCCGGCTTTGGCATACCGGTGCTCATCCCTCCAGATACGCTCCAGAGCCGTTGTGGCGGCTGCAATGATGTCCCTGGTGTCCTGAGTCGGGGTAAGCAGTTTTTCCGTGGCCACGTTGCCGTAGTACGGCTCTTTAGCGGCGAACGGGGACGTTTTGATGAAAACGGAAATATGCCGGCAATACTGGCGCTCTTTACGCAGCTTTTCAGAGGCCCGCTCTGCGTGCTGGCAGATAGCCTGGCGGAGCGACTCGAACTCAGTGATCTTCACGCCAAAACTGCGGCTGCACACAATTTGCTGTTTAGTCGAAGGGGCTTCCTCAAGCGAAAGGCAGCTTTCCCCGTTCAGTTCACGTACCGTTCGCTCAAGGACCACAGAAAAATTTTTGCGGATGAAGGCCGGGTTCGTCAGAGCCAGATCGAGTGCGGTCTTTATGCCCAGCACATTCAGCTTGCGTGCAATACGGTTACCCACCCCCCATATTTCTTCAACTGGCTGCAGTGAAAGCAGTTTCCGCGTTCTCTGCGGATTTCCCCTGGTCAGAGCGAGTACGCCACGAAACTGTTTCCACTCTTTTGAGGCCCACTGGGCTGATTTTGCGAGGGTTTTCGTTGGTCCGGCGCCCACGCCAATAGTCAGGCGGGTACAGTCATACACGTGCTGACGAAGCTGCCGGCCGAAGTCCTCAATCTCCATACAATGCTCCACGCCGGTCAGGTCGAGGAACATCTCATCAATTGAATACTGTTCCACCCTGGGTGCCAGTTCCTCCAGGCAGTTCATCACGCGCGCTGACATCGAGGCGTAAAGTTCATAGTTACTTGAAAATGCATATATTTTTTCCGGGTACCTTTCGTTTTTTATCTGAAACCACGGAATCCCCATTTTGATCCAGGGCTTCGCCTCGGCACTGCGAGCGATTACGTTCCCGTCGTTGTTGCTCAGGACGACTATCGGCTTTCCTTTCAAATCCGGGCGGAAAACACGTTCACAGCTGGCATAGAAGCTGTTCACATCGGCCAGGGCAAACATCAGTACATCTCCCTCGGTCGATGGATGATATGCGTGACGACGCCAAAGATATCCAGCTCGTCGGGGTCAGGATAAATCGGCGACCAGGAGGCATTCATGGGCTGCAGCGTCAGCCGTGGCGTCAGCAGAAGCCGTTTCACCGTAAACTCCCCCTGTACGCTGGCGACAACGATATCGCCGTGCCGCGGCTTTTCAGCACTGTCCACAACCAGCAGATCGCCATTGTACAGACTGCCGTCGGCCATGCTGTCTCCGCTGGCACGCAGGTAGTAAGTCGCGCTCGGATGCCGTATGCAGTAATCATGGAGATCCAGATCGGACTCGACATAGTCAGCAGCAGGGCTGGGAAAACCGCAGCAGGCCAGATCGGCAAACAATGGATGGGCCTGTGGCGGGAGTTCTTTCCCGGCGCTGAAAAGTTGTAGCTTCATCTTTCCTCCTGATACTCTAATTTCACTGGTTATATATACAGTATATTTAACAGCGTGACGATAATCCAGATCGCATGCCTTAAGAACATTTTGAGTAAATAAAGATGTTCAAAATGCTACTATTAATCATTTTGATATTTTTATATTGCTCATATTGAGAAATATTGCTTTGATTTTTTCATTTTGCTCTTATAATTCGTATCAAATTGAGTGTAATTAACGGAGCATATTGATGAATATTTACTGCGATGATGGTTCAACTAATGTTAAGCTGGCATGGTTTGAAGGAGATGAGCTTCAGACACGAGTCTCTGCGAACTCCTTCAGGCATGGCTGGAAAGTGGCAGAATTCAGTGCGGCAACCTTCAATTATCAGGTGGGCACGCTGAAATACACCTGGGACAGTGTCAGCCGGGATGCCATCCCGACAACAAACGTGGAATATCAGTACGGTGATCTCAACCTGCTGGCCGTGCATCATGCGCTGCTGAACAGCGGACTGGAGCCGCAGCCGGTGAGCCTGACCGTGACGCTGCCCCTGAGCGAGTATTACGACGGGGACTGCCAGCGGAACGAGGAGAACATACGACGCAAACGGGAAAACCTGATGCGTGAGCTGGTTCTGAATAAGGGCAGAGCATTTACCGTAACGGACGTGAAGGTGATGCCGGAATCACTACCGGCGGCGTTCTCCCGTCTCGCGGAGCTGAAGCCCGGCCCCGCTGAGACCACCCTGATTATCGATCTCGGTGGCACCACGCTCGATGCCGGTGTGATTGTCGGCCAGTTTGATGATATCAGTGCGGTGCACGGTAATCCGTCTGTCGGCGTGTCACAGGTCACCCGCGCAGCTGCAGGCGCGCTGCGGGCGGCAGACAGTGAAACCAGCGCCCTCATCGCTGACACTATCATCCGCAACCGCAATGATCGTCAGTATCTGCAGCGTGTGATCAACGATGCCGGTAAAATCGACGAGGTTCGGAACAAAATAACAGAGGCGATCACTTCCCTGGGGGCGCGTGTCACCAGTGAGCTGACGGCCTTCAGGAACGTTAACCGGGTATTCCTGGTCGGGGGAGGGGCTTCCCTCATAGAAGAAGCTATCCGTCAGGCCTGGCCTCTGGCTCCTGACCGTATCGAGGTTATTGGCGATCCGCAGATGGCGCTGGCCAGGGAGATTGCCCTTTACAATAAAGAGGACTAAACGTGCCGGACGGCCAGTATTCTTTCTATCTGCACAGCGACGATCGCACCGACATCGCGGCAATGGCAACCATCAGCACCATCTCACAGCCCCTGCGCGGTGAGTTCATCCGTACCGCCGCCACCGCCGGGGCGGTGGTATACCAGGTGGATGCCCGTTTACCGGCGCTGATCCCGGTGTTCTTTGCCGGGCAACTGAGCGCTGTCCGCCTTTGCGCCGTGATGGCCCTGGTCTCCGGAACCTGGTCCTCACTCACCGGCCTTCCGGATGAGCCCGAAAATGGTGAGGCAGCTCTGCCCGTGTCACCGGAGACAGAATACCAGCGCCGGCGTTACACCCTGACGCTTCAGAATGGCCGGAGTGGGGAACGGGTGGAAAGTGTGCTGACGGAAGCGTCATCCCGTCTGCGTGGGGATCTGCTGAGAAACCTGATTATCACCGGTCTTGCCCTCCACACGACGGCGCCGGAACTGCCGCGCCTGCTGGCCAGTATGCCGGTACCGCCCACCTCGGTCAGTGAGCTGCAGGCACTGGTTCAGCAGATGGCCGGCACCGCTGACGTGAACAGGGCTGCAGCTGCAGTACCGGATACGCCGGCAGCATCTGCCGCGCCGGTGTCCGGGTCGGATACCCGGGAATTAAAGAAAAATATGCGGCGTGCATTCGGTGACTAAAATCAAAAACAGATCTTGTAATATACAGAATTAAATGGTTTTCATCCCCAGGGAGGTTCTCATGTCACCAGGATTCAGAAATGTGCTCCGTCTCGCCCGCATTCCCGTCGACAGCAGTGAACCGGTGCGCAGAAAATTTGGCAGCCGGCTGATTGGCATTGTGACGGTATGTCTGCTTCCGCTTCTGGTTTTCGACGTTCCGCAGTGGGTTTTCATTTTGTCGCAGGTCATCTGGGGGGCGGGCGTCTATATTGGCCTGTCCCTGGCCGGGGATAAATCCCTGAACCGCTGATATAAACTTTCCGGTTGTTCAAAAAAAGAACAGGCGTGGTGGCGTCTGTTCTCCCGCGCTTCTCCGTCCTTTGCCTTCAGGTTATCCACAATCTTAAGCCCCGGATTTGTGGACAGGTATGCCGGTAATTCCCCGTTCGCCTGGAGTTAACGCAAGCCTGCCGGACGCTGCCAGTGTCTCGCGTTCGGTCTGGTACGGGACGGGCGGTTTTTCCGCTCCGGCCCGGCGTCGTTGAGAGTGTGCGCCAGTCCCTCGCCCTTTTAAGGAACGCCCTTCAAGCCGCTTTCGCGGCATATCCTTGCCGTCCAAAAGACGGACGGCTGCGGTATTCCACGGTCGGCCTGACCCGTGACCGGACGCGATGAACAGGCAGCGTGCGGCAGGGAACGGTATCGCGGTGATGCCTCCTGCCCCCTCAGACTACAGGAGTGCTGCCATGTCCAGATTCATTCTCGGGAACTGTATTGATGTGATGCGCGGATTCCCCGACCGTGCCGTGGACCTTATTGTGACCGATCCGCCTTACCTCGTCGGTTTTAAGGACCGTCAGGGCAGACAGATTGCCGGGGATGTGACGGACGAATGGCTGCAACCGGCCACGCTGGAGATGTACCGCGTCCTTAAAAAAGACGCGCTGATGGTGAGCTTCTACAGCTGGAACCGTGTGGACCGCTTTATGGCCGCGTGGAAGGCGGCAGGATTCTATGCCGTGGGCCAGCTTGTGTTCACCAAAAACTATGCCTCCAACCGTCGTAACGCCAGGGCCCGACGCGGATTTGTGGACTACTGCCATGAAGGGGCTTATGTCCTTGCCAAAGGCCGCCCCGTGCCGCCCCTTAAACCGCTGCCGGATGTGCTGCCCTTCCCGTATACCGGTAATACCCTGCATCCGACGCAGAAACCAGTGGAGGCGCTACAGCCGCTGATTGAGTCATTCAGCGCCCCGGGCGCGATTGTTCTCGACCCGTTTGCCGGAAGCGGTTCGACCTGCGTCGCTGCATACCGCGCCGGACGCCGCTATATCGGCATCGAAATGCTGGCGCAGTACCACCGGGCCGGAACCGAACGGCTGGCCGCCATGCACCGGGCCGTCAACACCCCGGCGGCGAACGATGAATGGCTCCCGGAGGCTGCGTAATGAATTACGACGGTCACGAAGCCCTGCGCCGCGATATGGCCGGGCTGGCGAACAATCTTTGCGACCTGAAAACCACCCTGAAAGTGCTGGAAGACACGTACCACTACCGGTACGACGGACTGGCGGAACGGCTTGCCGGTATCAGTCTGCGACGTCTCAGCGTCCTGATGGATGAGGCGTTCAATATTGCCCTGATGCTCGATGAAAGCTTTCTGGACTGAGGAGAAAATATGTACGGAACCCGTGAAGATCTTTGCAGGATGCTGAGTGAGCAATATCCCGCAGAAACCCCGCTGAACCTGATTATCTGGACCCCGGCGGATATTGAAGCGCTGTCTGACGGGATGGAATATTCCTTTTCAGAGCAGGACGTAAGGGCCGTACTGGAACGCATGGACGCTATTCCGGAAGAACAACGGCTTGAGTCGGGCGTGTCAGCCGGCCTGGTGATGGCACTGATAGACCAGGTGAAAGAGAACGGGCAGAGGGTGACTGTGCCGGTTGACCTGCTTGAAACCCTGCTGATTACCGCCGAACAGGCATTGTGGGACAGGGAATGGACCGCACGGGATCGCAATCTCCCGGTGCCGGAAAGCGTCATGCGCCGCCTGGCGGATACAGCAAAAGTGCGGGCATTACTGAAAAGCTGACAGCAGATCGCCCCGCCACGCTGCGGGGTGATATAACCCGGACAGAGACGATAATGATGAAAAATGAAACCCTTAACACGCTTATTCTGCGTCACGGCGACCGGATGCTGCGCCAGGCTGGCTGGCCCGACACTGTTGATATGGCACCCGTCGCCCCCGAAACCGTACCCGGCTGGCTTGCCGCCTGCGGCTCTCTCAGTGGCGTGGAAATCCTCACACTTACGGAACAGCTTTGTCAGCCGCTGACGTATGGCCGGGCAGCGTTGTTGCTCGCCAGCGCCCGGCGGCTGGCGGGAACCCCGGCTCGTCTGCACCTCTTTCCGGTGCAGGCACATCCGCATCCGGAGCGGCTGGCTGACTGTCAGGTTATCCGCCTGCCTTACGCTCAGGAGTGGCTGACGGCGGCGGAATGTGACGATCTGCTGGCCTTCCTGAAAGCCTCCCTCACGCAGATATCGGAAATCGTCCACCGGGATACGAAGCGCATCGCCGCCGCGCTGACGCCGTCCGTCAATCCCCGTCTGATGGACAGGCGGATCGGTGACTGGCGCTTGCTGGCCGTGGAGTATGATCATGATAACTGCCTGGACGAAGACGAAACCGACAGGCTGGATAAGGTCCTCGATGCCATTCTGATTCGCGATGCGCGATTCTGCCCGGTTCTGCTCACCCTGGTTAACGAGCGGGAGGAAACTATCAGGAGCGCAGGGGTTATCACTGATCAGCTGCGTTTTACGGACATTCCGGTCCGGCGCTGGTTTGATCGCCGGGTTTTAAGGGATGTGGTGAGAGAGGCCCGCGCCATCAAAACTCAGGACTGACAGCCCGGCGCATCAGGGGAGGGGGACCCTCCCTTGTCAGCCTGCCGGCACAGGAGGAGTAGTGCGATAAGGATGTCGCCGTGCCGGCTCCGCGTCCACCCGGCCCGGTTTCCGGGCCTTTTGGGTGAAAACAACCCTCTGTTATCACCGTGCCGTGTGCGGGATGCGCCGTGCCTCCACTGTAGCCCGGCTGCGGCAGAGGCAGGCGTTCGCTGGCGCCCCCATCTCCGGATAAGGAAGTCGCCGGCTTGCCGTTGCCGCCGGCTCCGCTTCACCCGGCCCCATCCCTCCGGTCTGTGGCCTTATTCCTGCGTCTGTCGCGTCGCGACATCTGCTTCCGCTTTTCTCCCGGTGGTCGAAAAACGGGGGAGAGAAACCCTGTATTCAACCTCCTGCATCGCGACGGGTAGTGCCGTGCCTTCACTTTAGCCCGGCCGCTGCAGATGCAAGGGTGCGCTGACGCCGCCATCCTCGCCCGGTCGCAGGTTTTTTATGATGCTCGCCGTTCTTCCCGTCGTTTTCTCGCTCAGGTTTCGCTCGAAAACCGTCCAGACCAGCTTCGCGCTATATCTGCGCTGCGGCCTCCGGTGTCGCCCCTGCATCTTCCGCTTTTCGCCGGGCTGTCGTGTCGGCACGGCACAACCCGGTGCCGCAGTCCATGTGATTACGGAGGTTTTACCATGCAGTATGTGACAACACGCCCCGTCCTGAATGTTGAAGAGTGTGACCGCCTGTCTTTTATGCCCTACATGTTCGGCGCTGATTTTATGCTCGCGGAATTACAGGTGTACGCTCTGGCCAAAAAATGGATGCCCGGATATGAGGGGGGCTTCTGGCATTTCATCCGCCTGCCGGAGGGCGGTGGTTACATGATGCCGGATTGTGGCCGGGTTCATCTGGTCAACAGTGAAAACTGGTTTGATCGCACTGTCAGCGCCGACGCGGCGGGCATTATTCTGACATCGCTGGCCGTTAACCGTCGTCTGGCGGCCCATCATGACAGCAGTAACCCGGCACTGACCCGCCTTTATATGCTGCGTGATGCCCAGCTCTGGAATCACATCACCCTTCACCCGGAATGCAACGCCATTTACGCCGCGCTGGACTGATTAACGACCGGGGCGGCCATGCCGCCCCGCAGGGAGATAAAAATGACTTCATCAGTAACCGTTCCGGCCGTCTACGTGGGCACATATCACCAGTACAACGGCGGCAGTATTTTTGGCAAATGGTTTGATTTAACCGATTTCGACGACGAAGACGAATTTTATGACGCCTGCCGGGCGTTGCATGCCGCCGAGGATGACCCCGAGTTTATGTTTCAGGACTGGGAAGGGATCCCGTCTCAGTTTGCCTCTGAATCCTCTGTTAAGTGGGCGTTTATCGAGGCATTCCGGCAGGCGCAGGACGAAGGACGCGCCGCCGCGTTTGTGGCCTGGGCGGACTATACCGGCGAGTGCGACTATGACGCCTTTGATGAGGCGTATTGCGGCGAGGCTGAAAGCGAGGAGGATTTTGCTTATGGCTTTGTGGAGG
This sequence comes from Enterobacter cloacae complex sp. AR_0002, assembly GCF_001922365.1. Classification (NCBI taxonomy): domain Bacteria; kingdom Pseudomonadati; phylum Pseudomonadota; class Gammaproteobacteria; order Enterobacterales; family Enterobacteriaceae; genus Enterobacter; species Enterobacter cloacae complex sp. AR_0002. The sequence continues at coordinate 25,959 of NZ_CP018815.1, read as the reverse complement.
ATCACGGCCTGTTAAACGAGGTGCCTGAATCCCTGCGCGTCTATTTCGATTATGAGGCTTACGCGCGGGATCTGTTCAGCAGCGGCTATGTCTTCCATGAAGGCTATGTATTCAGCAACTGATGACTATCCGGCGGGGAAGCCCGCCGGTTAAGGAGAAAGCACATGAAACTTGCACCACAAAGCCGCGATATCCTGCGACAGTACAAAGCCCTGATTAATGCCCGCCGCCGCGATGCCGGTCAGCGGGAACTGACCACTGCGCAGGTGATGGATGAAATCTGCGAATACATGACCTGTCAGTGCGCCGTCTATATTGGCGGCCATTTCATTCTTCAGGGGGGAAAGGCACGATAAATCACAGGGCAGGGGGGAACCTCTGCCGCTTCCGGCCGCGCGAAAACCCGGGCAGGCTGCGCCTGCCGGAGAGAGACGTCGCCGCGCCTCCGGCGCCGCGCACTCTCCTCTCCGTTGTCAGTCGCTGTTGCCCCGGAATTCGCGTATTATCAGGGATATCTTCCTGTAAAGCAGACCGGTAAAGCATATGTCAAAGTGGAATATCGCCTCTTTTTCAAAGGAGGAGCAGGATAAAGTTGCCGTCGATAAGGTGGCTGCTGCTGTTGCCTGGCAGGAGCGCATGAACAAGCCCGTCGTGCCGGAACTTGTTGAACGGGAACAGCCTGAACACCTGCGCGAATATTTCCATGAACGGCTCCGCGTACATCGACTGAACAGTCAGCAGCTGCCGCGCGCTAATGCGCCCGAATACCAGAAGCCCGAAGACGGTGGCAGTGAGAGTAAGCCTTAATTTTTTTCCCAGGGAGGGACTGCGGTGCGTATGTCTGCTTTATTTGCTATCACGTGTTTGTTGAGCGCGTTTAATCTTGTATTTATGCCATTCCATCCCGTCATGATGTTATGGGCTTTCGGCCTCTCTGTCGCCTTCGTTATTGTCAATATAATTGCAGACAGACTGCGTCTGTGGTCCGGTATTGCATGGGGAATGGCTGCCGCCGTCATCGTCGCTTTTATGCTTAACAGTGCAGAACCCGATGAAGAAAACCGGGTACTCATCAGTACATTCGCCTGTCTCGCCTCAGCATGGTATGCCGGGGTTCAGTTCAGAAAAGAGAAGAGAGAGTCTCTGTCCTGACCGGTATTCTTTCTGTCTCTGTCTCTGTCTCTGTCTCTGTCTCTGTCTCTGCCTCTGCCTCTGCCTCTTCCGCTGCCTCTGGCTCTGAATCTGAATCTGCTTCAGCTTCTGGCTTTGCCTCTTGCTGCTGTTGTTGATGTTGATGCTCTTCCTCTTCCTCTTCCTCATTTGCTTTTCACATAATCTGCCCCCGGACACCTTCGGCTCCCGACCCGCTGGCGCGGTTCAGTCGTCGAGCCACACTCCGCTAACCGCGAAAGGATGCGGTAAGCTCCGCCGAACCCGCCAGGCGGTTTCGGGCTATCGCTAGTGTCTGATGTCTGACGTCAACGGCAGGCTTGCAGCATCCTTGTCAGGATGCGCCGCCCTTTTACGCGCCGTCACCTGCGCTTTTCGCACCCCGGCAAACGGCCGCCGGGCTGTAAGGCGCAACGCCGTTTCGCGCCCGCGCGTTTCGTCGTTGCGGCGGGTTCCTGCTCATTCCTTGCCTGGTTTTTTCACCCCTTTGAGTCCTTTCGCCGGGGCTGAGACAAGCACAACCCGTCTTGCCGTCCATGCACTGCTGGCGCACGGCCATAAAAACTTTTTGCCTGAACCCGCAAAAACTTTTCACGTCCGGCATGGACGGCTTCACCGGGCCGTACTCGTTTACGCCCTTGCGGCGAACGGCTCTCAAACGGGTGAAGGTAACAACCAGCGGGCGCGTTCAGCAGGTCCCCGCAAAACGTCAAAACCGCGGCCCCGGCAACTCAACGGGTGATGGTTTTTAAAGGCAAAACAACAGAGTAAGGAGATTCATCATGGCAGCACGTGGCGTTAATAAAGTCATTCTGGTCGGACATCTGGGACAGGACCCGGACGTGCGTTATATGCCCAACGGCGGCGCAGTGGCAAGCCTGACGCTGGCCACGTCCGAAACATGGCGTGATAAGCAGACGGGAGAGATGCGCGAAAACACCGAATGGCACCGTGTTGTCATGTTCGGCAAGCTCGCGGAAGTGGCGGGAGAATACCTGCGTAAAGGCGCGCAGGTCTACATCGAGGGCCAGATGCGTACCCGTAGCTGGCAGGACGATACCGGCGCCACGCGCTACGTCACCGAGGTGCTGGTCGGGCAGAGCGGCACCATGCAGATGCTCGGCGGTCGTCGTGGAAATGGTGAGCCTGAGAGCGCCGCGCCGCAGCAGCCCGCGCAGCCGCAGAGTTCAGCCGCTCCGGCACAATCTGCTGACGCTCCGGCTAAATCCCCGAAAGCGAAGGGCGGTAAAAAAGGCCGTCAGAGCGCCGCCCCGTCTCAGCTTCCTCCTCAGCCGTTCCCGGATGATTACCCGCTGACCGATGACGATGCGCCCTTTTAAACCATGATGAACACGCCCCGCTCAGGCGGGGCAGTTAAAGGAGAAACACATGAATCACAACGTTAAACCTCCGCTGGGATCCCTGTCAGATGGCACGTTTACCCGCGAGCAGGCCAGAGCGGTCGCGGCGCAGTATCAGAATGTGGCGATTGAGGATGACCAGGGGACGCATTTTCGCCTCGTCGTCCGTCATCAGGATGACGGCAGCATGGTCTGGCGTGTCTGGAATTTTGAACCGGGCGGTGAGTTCCTGATGAACCGTTATATCCGGGACTACGGAGTACGCAAAACGCAGTAAGCCTTAAGAGGTGCCGGGCAGATGGGTCTGCCCGGCAGACATTAACTAATATCGGAGAGAAATCAATCATGTCAGTGACCGAGTCTAAAGCAAAAACCCCCGCGAAAACCAGCAAAAAAGTGGTAAAACCTGCCGAATCCGCCGCCCTGAAAGCCGCGCTTGAGGCCGCACAGATTGAGATGGTGCCGCTGTCGGCGCTGGTCAAATCCCCGCTGAACGTCCGCACCATCCCGTATCCGCCGGAGAGCGTCCGGGAAATGGCTGACTCCATTCTCGCGGTCGGCCTCATTCAGAATCTGGTGGTTCACACGCTGCCGGACGGCCTGTCGGGCGTCGCAGCGGGCGGTCGTCGTCTGGCGGCCCTGCAGCTTTTACAACGCGAGCAGCGCATCGATGCCGGGCATCAGGTCATCGTGAAGCGTGTCAGCGACGAACTGGCAGTAGTGGCTTCGATGGTCGAGAACAACAACCGGGTGGCGATGCACCCGGCAGAGCAAATCAGCGGTTTCCGCACGCTGTCTGAGCAGGGCAAGACCCCGGCGCAAATCGGGGACCAGCTGGGGTACAGTTCGCGCCACGTCCAGCGCATGCTGAAGCTCGCCAGCCTTGCCCCGGAACTGATTGCCCTGCTGGCAGAGAACACGCTCGATGTGGAGCAGTGTCAGGCGCTCAGTCTGGAAAGTGACCCGGCGCGTCAGGTGGAGATTTACCAGCGCGTGAAGGCGCAGCACAGCTACGCTCCGGCTCACATGCTGAAACGCGCCATCACGGACACCGAAATATCGGTTCGCGACGCCCGATTTATGTTTGTCGGGCGCGAAGCGTATGAGGCCGCAGGGGGCGAAGTGCGCGAGGACCTGTTCAGCGCGCAGGAGGGCGACGGAACGGCAGACGGGGTACTGGTCGGGCGTCTGGTGCAGGAGAAGCTGGAGTCCGCCGCGCTGGCTGTTGAAATGCAGGAGGGCTGGTCATGGTCACTGGCACGGGAAGGGGCGGTGCGGAACTACGGTGACGACCGCGAGCATTATCTGGTCCTGCCGGAGCCGGAGGGCGAACTCAGCGCTGACGAGCAGCGGCGTCTCGATGAACTGTACGCCACGCAGGAAGCCACGGCGACGTATGAAGATGAAGCCGCCATTCAGGTGCTGATTGACGAGATTGAAGAGGCAGCATCGATCCGGGCATGGACACCGGAGCAGAAAGCGGCCTGTGGCGTGGTGGTCAGTCTGAGTGACGGCGAGCTTTGCATCCAGCGCGGTGTGCAGAAGAAGGTGCAGGCGGCGGTCGCTGACGCGCAGGAAAGTACCGTCTCTCAGGCTTCCATCCATGTGGTCGCCAGCAGCACCCCGGATGTGGCAGAGGGTATCAGCGTACCGCTTCTGAAAAAAATGTCGTCCGAGAGAACGCTGGCGGTGCAGGCGGAACTGGTGCGGCAGCCACAGAAAGCCGTGGCCTTGATGGTCTGGCGGCTGTGCAGTTGCGTGTTCCACTACTGTATCACCACCCGGCACCCGTTCGTGATGAATCTCGGGGTTCACCACAGCAGTCTGACCAGTGAAGCCCCGACCGGAGAAAACGGTCAGGCATGGCAGTCGCTGATGCAGGAGAAAGCCCGTCTGGAAGCCATGCTGCCGGAGGGCTGGAAGAACGATTTCACCACCTTTTTTGCCCTCGACGGACAGACCCTGATGTCGCTGATGGTCTTCTGTACTGCCTGTTCCGTGGATGGCGTCCAGACCCGCGAACACGGACATACCAGCCGCAGTGACCTCGACGGTGTCGAGGCAGCGCTCGGGTTCCATCTCCGTAACTGGTGGCAGCCAACAGCGGATAACTTCCTCGGGTTACTCAGCAAGAATCAGATTGTGGCGGCGCTGAAAGATGCCGGACTGACCGGGGCCGCCTCGGATGCTGAAAAAATGAAGAAAGGCGATGCCGCCAGTCACGCCGAACAGTGGCTCTCCGGGACCCGATGGGTGCCGGGATGGATGCAGTCCCCGGATGCCGCAACGCCGGAAGAAGCAGACACCACGCCTGACACTGACGAACCCACCTCACACGCTGCCTGATAACGGAGACGCCGCCCTGCGGGGCGGCGATAAGGAGACGATGATGCGCAATATTATTACCCCCGATGTCCTGAAAACCATGATCCCACAGGAATACGAAGACTGGCGCGAAGGAGGAGAGGATTTGCGCCGCGAACTGACCCATGCCGTAATGCGTGACCTGAGCTGCCCGGACAACTGGGACATGAACGGGGAGTACCGCAGCGAGTTCGGGGGCTTTTTCCCGGTACAGGTCCGCTTCACGCCTTCACACGGTAACTATCATCTCGCCGTGTGCAGTCCCGGCGATATCTCTCCGGCCTGGATGGTGGTGTTTATCCCCGCCAGCGGTCGTCCGTTCTCGGTTATCAGCACGCTGTCGGACTGGTCGCCGGAAGCCATCAGCCACACGCTGAGTCTGGTTGCCCGGCTCGATGCTGATGGCTACAGTCAGGCCAGCATCATCAGCATGCTGGTCATGGAGGGCGCACAGTGAACGCATCAACAACGTCTCTGGTGACCCTGAAGCCAGCCCGACAGGCAGCGCTGCAGGCGGTCCTGTCGGTGGAGGAATCCCGCCGTCTCGGTGCGCGTCTGCCCGCCATGCCACACGTGCGCACCTTCCTGCGTCTGCTGACCGGGAACAGCCGCATGAACACGACCGTGGCGCAGCGCATTCCCGGCCTCAACTGGGACCCGAAGCATCGCCTGAGCAGCCTCAAACAGGTGGAGGAGGCGCTTGATGAACTGATTGCCAGCCACGGGGAGTGCTGCCCGCTGCCGCTGCCGGTGGATGTTCAGGCTGAACTGTTCCCGGAAGTGCTGCATACCCGGACCGAACGCCGGTTACAGCGCAGAAACATCGCGTTCACCCGCAGGATGCGCCGGGAAGAACGGACGCTGGCGCATCACTGGCGGCTGCGGCAGAACCTGCTGGGGCAGGCCGTCACGGAGCTGAACTTTCAGTCCCCGGAGACGGTCAGCAGCTGGTACCGCCGGTGGGCCGAAGAGTTTGACGCGCGCGAGCTGGAGCCGGCTTTCTGGCACTGGCGGTCGCGGTTTGCCTCGCTGGCGTCCCTGGACTGGCTGCGTGACGCGAAGGAACCGCTGTACGGTGTCATTCATGAAATCGGCTTCATTGTGCGTGACACCCCGGAGGCTGTGCGTCAGGCAGAGCGCTGGCAGGTGCCGAACAAGCTCACAGACCGGAGGCGGGGATGAGGTGGCGTTACTCCCTGCGCTGGAAATTACCATCACCGTGTCCCGGTCCGCATGAACTGGCATCCGAAGTGGTGGAGGCCGGACAGCCTGCGCCCGAATCCATTATGTCGCTCTGGGTGGCGGGCGCCGGGTATGCGGTGTGCGTGGATTTTCCCGATGAGCGGCAGATTAAGCGCTGGAGCGATGAGCGCAAAGCCGCTGCGCGTCGAAGGAATCTTGAGCGGCGGGTCAACAAAACAGCGCCTCTGTTTGCTGATGAGCTGATAGATCGGGAGCTTGAGAGGCGACCAGACTATTTCCGGGGAAAATCTCAGACCTGAATCTGGTTAAGCACGGTTGAGGCGTGCATCGATGTGGAGCCTGCGACATCTGACAGACAAAGTGCACAAAGTCGGATAGAGAGAGGAGCGCTGACGCGCCCCTCTTTTTCCTGGCACTTCATTATCGCCCTCAAATCCTTTGCCTCTCTGATATTGCTTTCTGACAGCGTGAGTATCGCTGTTTCTTTCTGGCAGGCCTGACCAGGGGACACCTTCGGCTCCCGACCGCTACGCGTCCGGTCGTCGAGCCACACTCCGCTAACCGCGAAATGACGCGGTAAGCTCCGCCGAACCCGCTCGCGGTTTCGGGCCTGCCGGCTGGTGTCTGATGTCTGACGTCAACGGCAGGCTTGCAGCATCCTTGTCAGGATGCGCCGCCCTTTTACGCGCCGTGACCTGCGCTCCCTGCATCCCGGCAAAAAAAACGCCGGGACGTAAGGCGCAACGCCGTTTCGCTCGTCGCGCCCCGTCGTTGCCGGGGTGCCTGCCCTGGTGCTCCGTGCGCCTTTCACCGTTTAAGCCCCTTCGCCCGGGAATATCCCGCCACAAACCGCCTGGCTGTCCAGTACCGCTGATGCTCTCCGGCGACATTTTTTGCCGAAAACCCGACAAATAATGTCGCCTCCGTACCGGACATCTGCACCGGCCCGTGTCTGTTCTTTCCCGTTGCGGCGAAGGTTCTCAAACGGGTGAGGTTCACAACCCGGAAACAACCGGCAGCCACCCCACGAAACGTCAACACCGCGACGAATGAAACTCAACGGGTGATGTTCTTTAAAAATCAGGAGGAAAAAAATGCAGACACAGGCGATGCGTGTTTATCAGATCACATTTACCGGACGCGATGCAAAAGGCGTTATTCCGATGTTTACCCGCGTGAAAGCCATGACCGGAAAGGGCGCGATTAAGGCGTTTATTGAGCGTTACAAACCTGTTCAGGGCTGGTTTCTGGGCGATCCCGAAGACATTACCGACAACGTGCAAAAGGAGGCAGAAGAAGCAGAGAGCAAAACGCAGAGATGAAAAAAGCCGGGTAAACCCGGCTTGTTCCACGCCGCAGAAATCGCAGCAACGATTTTTTGCGGCTTCATTAACTACCAAAGGAAGTTAACTCAATGATCCTTTCTATTGTTTCACCGTCTGACGGCGCTGTAAAGCCCCGCCGTCATTCCCGCATCCCCCGCGTCGATATTCCCGCACCGGAAATTGACCCCACGCTCAGGGCATTCGGGCGGCATATCGCAAAAAGCATACGCAAGGGGCGTGGTGTTCACATCCCCGCGATGAAAAACGCCGATTTTGGTCAGGTGCTCCGCACCCTCGAACTGACACGCGCATTTAACTAACCAGGTGAGCCGCTCCGAAAGGGGCGGCAACAGCAGAAGGAGGACATCATGAATCACACCACCACACAGGCTGTCAGCGTCGACATTACCCCCCATAGCGGCGCGGGAGAGGTCATCCCGTCTTTGCCCGTCGAGCGCATTGTGGCGCAGCGTAACAGTGGCGTGGCGGCTTTTCTGGAAGCCATAAGGCTGCTACGTGACGCGCAGAAACTCATTTTTGAAGCATCCGGGCGCGGGTGGATCTCAGGCATGACCGAAATCATCGAACGCAGCCTGTCAGCCGACTGCAGCACCACGCGGGAAGCCGCCTTAAAACGCAGTATCTGCCGTTATGCCGATCGCGACATCTGGACGCGCCTGATGAATGACACGGGCATGTTTACGCTGATGAGCGAGGCGCAGCGCAAGGAGTGGGACACGCAGCTCTACAGCGACGACTGCCCCGAAATCACACTCGACAACGTGATCGCCACGTTCCGGGCGCTTAACGCCAGCAAGGGAGAAACGTTTGAGCAGGGCGTGATTGACGTGTTCCGCAACCTCTCATGGGACTATAAAACGCATAACCCGTGCTTTCTGGGAAAAAAAATTATCATTGATGGTGTCCTGGATAATCATCGCGGGCTGTATTTTTCCGTGCGCACGTATGCACAGAACCGCATCGATGACCTTGCCCGCCCGTTCTGGATCCTCGACGGAAAGACCATACCCGATAATCGCGTCTCCGAGGGGGCAAACCTGAGCGCGTTTATCAGTCAGGGCGGTGCGAAGAGCGTGGGGGAGGTGTTTACGTGCGAGTATTTCACGGTACGCACATACAAAAAAGGCTCCGCGCACGTCACCTTTACCCGGCCAGACCTGGTGGAGAAGGTGAACGACATTATCGCGCGGCACTATCCGGGGGCGCTGCCGCCGGTGGTCTGATGCACTGGCGGGGGACTCGTTCCCCCGTCACTGTCTGACCGCCCGCCGAAAACCTGCCTGCGGCGCGTGGCAGGGCTGCGCTGACGCGCCGCCACGGCCACTCTGTCACAGGTTTGGTATCTCTGTTTCGGGCTGACTCTGGCTGTTCTGCTGATATCTTCCCCTGTTCCATTCTCTCTTCTGCTGTTTCTTTCTGACAGGCCAGACCCGGGGACACCTTCGGCTCCCGACCCGCTGGCGCGGTTCAGTCGTCGAGCCACACTCCGCTAACCGCGAAATGACGCGGTAAGCTCCGCCGAACCCGCCAGGCGGTTTCGGGCCTGCCGGCTAGTGTCTGATGTCTGACGTCAACGGCAGGCTTGCAGCATCCTTGTCAGGATGCGCCGCCCTTTTACGCGCCGTGGCCTGCGCTCCCTGCATCCCGGCAAACGGCCGCCGGGCTGTAAGGGGCAACGCCGTTTCGCTGCCGCTTCTCCGACGTTGCGGCGGGTTCCTGCTCTTTCCTTACCTGGTGCCGTTTCACCCCTTTGAGTCCATTCGCCGGGGCTGAGACAAGCACAGTCGCTGTCAGCCGTCCAGGGTAAATGACACGCGGTAAACCGCGCCCTGGACATCTGCCATCGCCGGTGCTCGTTTACGCCCTTGCGGCGAACGGCTCTCAAACGGGTGAAGGTAACAACCAGCGGAGCAGAGCAGCAGGTCCCCGCAAAACGTCAAAACCGCGGCCCCGGCAACTCAACGGGTGAGGGTTTTAAAACCTTAAAGTCAGAAAAAGGAAAACATTTATGAATACCCGCATCGTTCATTCCATATCGTCCGTTCTGCGTACTGATGGCTTTGTGCGCAATATCCACGCCGCTAACCCGTTCGATGTTATCCGCGCCGATGTGGTGCTGGCGCGCATCGAGAAAGAGGCAGGGCGCTGCTGCGGGATGCATTACGAGCTGTATCAGGCGCGCGTGCTGGGCGATGCGCTGGATTATCTGGACGCGCTGCCGCTGAAAGACCGCCCGGTGTTGATGGGCGCGGCGGCAAAACGCGGGTATCTGCTGACATTAGCCGAAGAAGAGCACGCGCAGGAAGCCCGTGATGTGCTGATGAGTGAACTGGCGGCAAACGAGTAGACAACCCCGGATGGCGGCATGTTGCTGCCACCTCTTACCCCTGAAGGAGAAAACCATGCACTTACACCTCACCGAATCCTCAGCCCGTCCGGGAATGCAGGTCACCGCCGAAGCCGAGCGTGAATACTGGCTGAGTCGCCAGAAAGCGGCGGTGAAAGCGCCCGCTGAAATCGACGTTCACGCCTTCCACGACGCGCTGGGCCTGATGTACCCGCTCAACTGGTCAACGAGTGATAACGGCGTCTGGGAGACGTTCATGCTGCAGGAGATGGTCTGCGGTGACGTGACAGAGATTTATGCCCGCTGCGGAGCCAGATATTTCCGGCTGCGGGATGTGTGCAACCTGAGCCATGCGCAGATTAAAACGCGCATTAAGGAGGGATTTAACCTGACGCAGAAATGAAAAAAGCAGGCTTACGCCTGCCCTTTCACGCCGGATTTTAACGCCTCAGAAACGATGAATCTGGCTTATCAAAATTAACAGAGGAAAAATCTATGAATTTCGACCCGCAAATCGTCGCACAGGCGAACGCGTTTGTAAATGCCCTGCGCAGTGGTAAACGCGCCCGAGTTCCGGCCCTGAAGCTGGAGTACTGGCAGCAGTTTATGACTGTGGTTTACGCTGGCCTCGGCCTCGCGTGATGTGAAAAACGCCGCCCCTTTGGGGCGGCATTACCGGAGATAACGTCATGTCACAGCTGAGTTTTGCCGATTTTTTTAACATGGCCAGAGAAAGCGCAGATAATCCCCCTGTGATTCAGGTCAGGGCGCAGGTCGCGGAAGTGGTGCCTTCTGTTCAGAGAATGATGAGTGAGCAGCACAGCCGGAGCCGCTTTATCCGCGTGTTTAAAGACACGGGCCGCCATCTGGGACGCTGGGAGGTGTTCAGTGATTTTCTGTCACTGGCCGCCAGCGAGCTGTCTCTGCCCTGCCGGGTTTCCATCCTGACGCAAATTCAACATCGCGCTTGCTGCATCCTTATCAGGATGCGCCGCTTTCACCGTGGCGATAAATACCCGCCACTCTTCAGGCCGGAACGTGAATTCGGTAAAGACCGAATTGACGTTCCGGGTTGTGTGCATGCTCAGCCCCGCGCTATATCGCCCGACATCATCTTTTCGCGGAGGGCGGCTTTTAGCATCCGTCGTGGCGAAAATAAAGGGGTGTATAAACGCTTCGCGCCCCTTTATTTCCTCCCCGTCGGCTGCAAATTGCCCTTTGCCGCTCAGTGATGAAGTCGAACGATTTAATAAACCGCAAAGGAGACATTCAGCATGCACACAATAAACGTCAACCCCAACGTCAACACCGCCACTCGTGAATCAGACGAACAATTTAAAACAGACAAATATCTGCGTTATGCCGTCACCGATGGCGATGAGCGTCTGGATTTTATCCCGGCCCTCTTTTTTACGCCGTCAGCCTATAATATGGCGGCAGGCTGGTTACGCCAGCATTCGGATTACGATGGCGGATTCTGGTCTTACTGGATTATTCCGCAGGGTGTCGGCGGGAATATTACCCCAGGCCGCATTCAGTTCATCACCACGCAGACCGGGTACATTGCACCTGAAGGGGAGCAGCGTTACAGGATGCATATCCCCGGAAACTATTTTGAGGGTGAAGTCAGCGCCGATGCAGCAGGAATTATTGCTACACTAATGATTATGAACTGGCTGTCATGGCAGGTGGCGGATATGGGGCCGGAATATGCCCGAGTCTGTAAACATCTGGTTTCCCGTCAGGATGCGCTGAAAGATTATATCAGCATTATTCATCATCCCGAACGGCATTTAATCTGGCGGGCGATTGATTAATCATACATCTGAAAAAAAAGACCTCATTCATGAGGTCTTTCGTTTTTAACCGCCCGGGATTGTCCGGCGTTTTTATTTGCCTTGATGGCCCGGTATACAGCCTCAATCTTTCTCGCATATGCCAGTCGCCGCATCGCCTGTCTGTCCGTTCTGCGAAATCCCGCGTTGTAGGCGCCGACCGCCTCCCAGCTGACGCCCCACTTCTTAAACGCCAGCGCCAGATAATACGCACCGGTATAAATATTCAGGCAGGCATCCGTCAGAAGATGTTCCGGTTTAATACCGAACTCCGATAACCGGGCATGGTGCTGCGAATCGATCTGCATCAGTCCGGCACCGTATCCTGTTCCCGGATTTTTACCGATGGCATTCACCACCCACTTCGATTCTTGCCATGAAATAGCCCGGAGCAGATCCGGATCAATCCGGTAATCCCGTCCCGCCAGATCAAAACAATCCGTGGCCCATACAGGCGTGGATATTAATAACAGGGCAGCAAACGCCATTTTTTTTCTCAAAAGACTCCCTCCGGGCCGATTCCTTTAAATACGTTAACCCAGACCAGAACCAGACTCAACAAATATGCACTACTCACCACAAAATCACCACACCCCACGCAAAATTAAAATTTTGCAGATTGGTATTTGGAAACAGTGAGTTATGAAAAAAATAATGTGCGGTACTTTATTTTAATGTGTTAAAGCGAATCGTTGGCAATTCACTGACGATTCATAAACGAATCGCTAATGAATCGCTTACGATTCACTGTATTAAAATTAGGAGTTTAAGGTGAATTGACTCGCGATTCAATTCGTGATGTGATTCGTCAGGTGAATTGCAAAAAAGCGTCATGAATCTAGATTCGATTCACGATTCGATTCATGGACGATTCATGTGGAAATGGCAGAAATTTATAAGGTATGAAATCTGGTTTTTTATAAGGAGTGTGACATGGCAAAAGTTCAGGCTTATGTCAGCGATGAAGTGGCTGAAAAAATTAACGCAATTGTGGAGAAGAGGCGAGTTGAGGGGGCTAAAGATAAGGATGTCAGTTTTTCCAGCATATCGACAATGTTGCTTGAGCTAGGTTTGCGAGTTTATGAAGCTCAGATGGAACGTAAAGAATCAGGTTTTAATCAAATGGCGTTCAATAAGGCATTGCTTGAGTACGTTGTTAAAACTCAGTTTTCAGTGAATAAAGTTCTGGGTATTGAGTGCCTGAGTCCCCATGTTAAAGACGATCCCCGTTGGCAATGGAAGGGTATGGTTCAGAATATCCAGGAAGATGTTCAGGAGGTTATGCTCCGGTTTTTCCCTGATGAAGATAACGAGGTCGAGGAATAGAATGAGAGTTTTCGTATAATGCATCTTGTTATGTGATAATAGATTAATTTGCTATTTAAAATTATTGTTCTCTCATTGATGGTTATTTCAGTATAAAGATCTAGTGTGATTTAATGACTTTATAGGAAGTTAGATTTATACTTTATAAGTAGTTTAAAATTTGTGAAACATTGGTGTAGAGAGATGCAAGCTCTCTACACCAACTATCCATAGAAACCTTCTAAGGAGGCACCTATGTGTGCGATGGATCGTAGTGGTGATGACAGAGTAAGTCAATCAGTAAAGGATGTTCTTCTTCACATAAAAGAACTGTATCATTCTTCACCAGTTTCTGTGTGTGTCAGAAACTCTGAAAGAGAATTCCTCTATAAAAACACTTCATTTGACCAGTTGTATGCTTATCTATTAAATAAAGAAAACTCTAATTTCAAAAATGTTGTACCAATAGAGGTTGATGTGTTCCTCTTGAGGCTAGAGGTTGAGTGTAGCTTACTTGGGAATGGTGGTGTTTTAAGTAAGTCCTTTTCTAATAAAGGAACTGGTTTTAACGTTTATATGGAATGCCGCCAGGCAGAAAACGGTGAGATTATCGTGATTTGGATGCTTAATTTGTTAATAGTTAGGCCTCTTGCAGGATTTAGAGTTTTTAAACAGGACCTACACTCCAGTAAAAAATTTGATGAATTAATAAGCCGTTTAACTGATAAAAACCTCATAACACTTTCCTTTTATATGTCCGGGTTTGATGTTTCAGAAATATCAATTGCTATGAACGTTGAAACAAAAACCATTGATTCAAGAATCGAGAGATCAAAAAAACTAATTAAGCAGTATTACCCCTCATTTATTCAGTTTAAATATGAATGTTTCCGTAACAAGGCAATATACTTTTTTATTGAACAAACACTCGATTATCTTTTGTTAAAACTTTGTTAAAAAAGTGAGGGGGATTTCCTGTATTCCCCCCCAATCAAATCTATGCAATGATTTGACTATGAGATCTCTAATCGGAGAAGTTGTGTGTCAAAGCGTTATACCAACACTGGAAATAAAAATATTGTTTCCGTTTACCTTGATGACGACACTCATGCAGTTTTAGTTAGCGCAAAGAACCGTAGTGGCAGAACGAAGTCAACGGAAGTGGCGATGCGACTTAAAGATCATCTAAGACGCTTCCCCAATTATATTTTTTCTGAACAGAGCGAGGAGGAAGGAAGGTAAAGATATAAAAAATCAGGTTTAGATGTGATTTTCTACTAACGTATACATTCTCTTTAAAGGAAATAAATATGAATGCTGTATTAAGTGTTCAGGGCTCTGCTGTCTCTGAAAAAACCAAACCGTCTTTTATGTCCCGCGTTTTCAATAAAAAGAAAGCCCTGAAAGTCGCTAAAGTTGCGCTGCCGGTTGCTGCTGTGGCGGCGTTCTTCCCGGATGCTGCGATGGCCACCACCACGGCAACCGACCTGATGAAGTCCGGGGATGCGACCGTTAAAGGCACGTTTGGTAAGCAGTCCAGCGTCGTCAAATGGGTGGTTCTGGCGGAAGTTGTCGCCGGCGGCATCATGTACATGATGACCAAAAACGTGAAGTTCCTGTTTGGCTTCGCGATTATTTCCACCTTTATCACCATCGGTATGTCGGTCGCCGGTTACTGACAGGAAGCACGTGATGACGGGAGACGAATTAAAGCGATACCGTTTCCCGGAAACACTGACTAACCAGTCCCGCTGGTTTGGCTTATATCTCGATGAACTTATCCCGGCCGTGATTTGTCTCGGCTGGGGTTTCTGGACCAGCAAGTTCATATTTGGCATAGCTTCAGCGGTACTGGTTTTCTGGGGTATCAAGAAACTGAAAAAAGGGCGGGGCAGTTCCTGGCTACGCGACCTGATTTACTGGTATCTGCCAACCTCCCTTCTTAAAGGTTTCTTTCATGATGTTCCGGACTCCTGTTTCCGGCAGTGGATTAAATAAATCAACGGGGAAATAACATATGGAACATGGTGCCAGACAAAATACCACCCGCGTTATCGCTGTGGGATTTATCAGTCTGGGGACACTCCTGACCCTCAGTCTTGCGACCAATATTATCCAGGGCATAAATAATTACCGTCTGCAGACGGAACAGAAAGTGGCGGTGACACCGATGTTATTCCGTGCACCCTTTGCGGTGTCTCAGAACCAGGCTGACGCCTCTTATATTGAGCAGCTGGGCCTGTCCTTTGTTGCCCTGCGTCTGAATGTCACGCCGGAAACGGTTGATGCCCAGCATCAGCAGCTACTCCGGTATGTATTACCCGCCTCGCAGAACAGCCTCAAGGTCCAGCTGGCTGAAGATGCGAAACGCATTAAAGACAATAACGTTAATTCCACCTTTTATATGACGTCGATGCGTGCCTGGCCGGCAGAGAACCGCGTGGATATCCGGGGTGAGCTGAAAACGTGGATTGGGGATTCCAAACCCTACAGTGAAATTAAAAGCTATGTCATTCAGTTCAGTCGTGTCGATGGTGTCAGCTGGCTGGCGCGTTTTGGAGAAATAAATAATGAAAAAAATTAACCCGTTATTTATTTCAGGCTGTCTGCTGTTGGTCGCCCCCGCGATGTCCGCGACCCTCAGCGGTACGCTGGCGCCGACAGTGGTCCCCCTCACCAATGGTGGTCAGGCAAATATTGCCGTGAGTAACACCGACCCGAATCTGTTCACAGTACCTGGAGATCGCATCACGGCGATAAACAGCCTGGACGGTGGCCTGACAAACCAGGAGCAGACCGACAGCGGCGGTGCCATTCTGGCGACCGTCAGTAAAAAACCATTCACCTTCATTGTGGAAACCGAACGCGGGCTGAACTTCTCCATTCGTGCCGTGCCCCGTGCGGGCTCAGGCCGGACAATTCAGCTGGTCAGCGAGCTGGCGGGTACCCCCGGTCCGGCAAAAGCCTGGGAAGAGTCGAACCCCTATGAATCGTTACTGGTTTCGCTGAATCGCGCCGTGCGTCAGGGCAGCGTACCCGATGAGTATCAGTCTGTCCCCGTCACTTCTGAAGTGCTGCAGGTGCCGGCTGGTCTGCGCGCCACTGCCGACAGGGTCTGGGTCGGCCACCACCTGAAAGTCGTCCGTTACAGTCTGGACAATGTCTCCCTGTCGGCCCGTATGGTGCGTGAAAGCGATTTCTGGCAGCCCGGAACACGTGCCGTCATGTTCAGTACCCCGGCGGGCCTGCTGACTGCCGGTGGTCGCATGCAGATCTGGGTCACGACGTCAGATGAAGGAGTGAAGCGCTGATGGCCAACTTCAACACGCTGATCAAACGCAAGCAATATATCTGGCTGGGACTCATTCTGGCGGGCGGCGCGGCAGCAGTCGGAGGCGGGCTGTATCTGTCAGATCTGAACATGAGCTCTGATGAGGAAGCCCCGGCTCAGGGCGAACCCGCACCGGATATGACCGGGGTGGTCGACAGCAGCTTCAACAGTAAGGTGGAGCAGCACGCGACAACAGAAATGCAGGCGACTGCCGCTGATCTCAACAAGCGTTTTGACTCCCTGCAGGGGGAAGTGGACCTGCTGAGTAAGGCGCGAACCGCTGACCAGATACGTATCGACAAGCTCAGCAGTGACAATGAAGCCATGCAGACTCAGCTGAAGGCACTGGGCGTGAAACCGGCTGTCTCTGGTGGCGAGCCCGCGCCGACTCCTCCGTCACCGCCACCCGGTCCGGAAGGGGAGCCGCAGCCAGCCAGTTATCCGCCGCAAACCGGCGCCGCGGTACCGCCTCCGACGGCATTCTATCCGGGGAATGGTATGACACCGCCGCCGCAGGTCAGCTACCAGTCTGTACCGGTACCAAACCAGATACAGCGTAAAACGTTCAGTTACGACAAAGGAAAAAAAACGAAGTCATTGCCGTACATTCCGTCGGGGAGCTTTGCAAAAAGTATGCTTATCGAGGGGGCAGATGCCAACGCGTCTGTTACCGGGAATGAATCAACTGTACCGATGCAGTTGCGTATCACTGGTCGCGTGGAAATGCCAAACAGCAAAACCTACGACCTGACAGGGTGTTTTGTGGGCCTTGAAGCCTGGGGCGATGTCTCCAGCGAACGCGCCATTGTCCGTACCCGCAATATCAGCTGTATCAAAGGTGATAAAACCATCGATCAGCCCATTAACGGCCACGTTTCCTTTATGGGGAAAAACGGGGTTAAGGGAGAGGTGGTGATGCGTAACGGAAAAATCCTCGGCTGGGCATGGGGGGCCGGTTTTGTTGACGGGATTGGTCAGGGCATGGAACGGGCTTCACAGCCGGCTGTTGGCCTGGGGGCAACCGCATCTGTTGGCGCCGGTGACGTTCTGAAAATGGGGGTCGGCGGTGGTGCATCTAAAGCTGCGCAGACGCTGAGCGAGTACTACATCAAAAGGGCCGAGCAGTATCACCCGGTCATTCCGATTGGTGCCGGCAACGAAGTGACTGTCGTGTTCCAGGATGGATTCCAGCTGAAAACGATTGAAGAGCTGGAAGCGGAAAAGAACGGGCAACAGCAGGCTCAGAATCAGGAGGCGGGGCCGGCACCGCAGGCTGATGCCCATCATCAGTCAGGCGGCGGTATGAACGGATTCAATACTGACGAGATGCTGAAGAAGCTGGGCAAACTTGATCCGCGGGAGTTCTCTCCGGGCGCAGCGCCGCAGGGGGAAAATAATGGCTAAGTCTCTTATTACGGCTGCCCTGTCAGCGCTGAGGGTAATTACACCGGGCAATTAAGGCAAATAACCCAATCAGGATGAACCTGAAAAATAACCGATAAATAGCGAGAAATATCATGAAGGAATTAATGCTGTTAATTCCTCTGGGCGGCGCTTTGCTCTTAACCGGGTGCGCGGGCACAGAGACTGAATTTCAATGTAATGCCACGACGTCGGATACCTGTATGACGATGGAGCAGGCAAATGAAAAAGCGAAGCTGAAAGAGGAACGCAGTGATGCAAAGCCGGCTGCGGCCGGGTTGCCACAACTGGCTGAGGGTAATTTCAGAACCACGTCAGTGAATTCGTACCCGTTGCCGCCACAGTCCAACCTGACCCAGGCCAGAGTGGCCGCGGAGAAAGATCGAGCACGTGCAGTGTACCTAAATAATCCAACGGCAAAGAATGAGGCAACATATTTCGAAACCGAGAAAAGGCTCCAGTCTTTGCCGGTAGTGAAAATGTCTTTACCAGTAGTGGCGTCAACGTTTACGTCACCGTCAACACCGCCAGGTAATTATCCTCGTCCATTAAGAAAAGGGGAGGAGACAACGTCATTGTGGATAGCGCCGTATGTGGACTCAGATGATGTATATCACCAGCCAGCAACGGTTCTTTTTGTCGTAAAACCATCGGCGTGGGGACAGCCTCGCCTTAATTGATTCACAGCGCCATTACTGGCGCTGCAGTAAGTTTACATTTCTGAATTATAACGAGTGCCCTCTGCGTTGAAAGGGATGGGCGGTAGCGTGTGAACTTAAAACTGATTACGAAAAATGAAAGGATTTCGAAAGTGACTGAGTCAATTAAATATCTCTGGATGCTTTTGTGCGAGGAATCGTCATATATTTTTATGTTGATGCTGATTGTTGGCACTGCCGCAGTTATGTCTTTCTTTTTACAGCGGTTGTTTGTGTCCTGGTGGGGTAAGGCAATCATTCTGATAATGTGTATTGTCGTCGCGATAACAGAAGTGTTTGTCTTTATTGAGCCTGAGTCAACATACAAACAGATTCAAACCAATAAACAGGATGTCATCTATACCCTGAAAAACTGCAGAGTCTCCGCATTTGAAGCACAGCAGGCAGGGTTTCTGGCTAAAGCAAAAGATGCCTGGTCTTGCCCGGATGGCGTAACACGGTATATGGATGTGAAATACAGGGATAAGACAGCGGTTAATAAACTTCGCACGGAAGGTAAGTAACGTTATGGATGAATTATTCAAATGGAAGATGGCGCTGTTATTTTTATTGGCAGGATATAGCCTGTTTTTTTCTACTGACAAGTATATAAATAAAGGCAATAAAGTATGCATGCATTTATTTTTCTGGTACTGATGACACCGAGTAGTGGCGGTGGTATTTGGGATATTACTCCCATGCCTAATACTGATGTCTGCATAAAAATGCTACGGGTACTCGAAGAACGTGGAGGCAGAGGTTACGGAAGTAATACAGGAGAGTGCATTGAAATTAAAACCCGCGAGCCTTTGAGCAGCGTGATGGAAACATTGAGTGAGGGTGGGTAAATGGCTGAATACCAGTTAAGTTTTGATGGTTTTGTTCGACTTTTTTTTGCAATGGCAATCATTATCTGTGGTTACGGGTATATAGTTATGAGCATTTTTGTAAAGGATACCCTTACTCATATTTTAATGTTACTGGGTCTTGTTGGGTTCAGTGCTTTCTTTTCTTTCGTTGTATTTAAGGATAAAAGTATGTGGAGCGGCTCTCCTGATTTGACGCTGTCAGTAATAACGGGGTTTTTTACGGCCACAGTGATCTTTTATATGTTTTATGTCTTGATTTATTCCTTTTGTCGGATGGGGGAAGGTGAATAGAAAGACCGATGGTCAGTATTAACAATCTCACGTTATTTGAAAGTATGCAGCATAAGGAATAAGAAAGTGAAAGCGTACTATATACTTGGACATAACGTTGCATGGCTTAACGGTATATGCCTGATTCTTTTTGTTATTGGTGTGGTCGGTGCGATGGCAATGGTTGCCATCCCTGAAAAATTCAATCTTCGAGTTAACAGAGGCGATACATTCATATACTGTGCGCTTATAGCGGTGGTTGGGTTTTCCGGGATGTTCGTTATCTCCATTCACTCATTTTCGATGGATGAACTTGAAGCAGGTAGACACTGGAAAGATGACTGCCGGACACTTGAGGTAAACATGCCGACAGGCGCTTTTACCAGCCCTGTTAATAAACTGGACTGTGATGGCATCATCATTAATGTGCCTGGGGGGCAGTATTATTCCTATATCCATCAGTGGGAATTATATAAAGCTAACTCAAAATGAAATGCTGATTAACAAACTGGATTGACCGGTAGGGATGGAACAATGGAAAGACAACAAGAAATTGAAGAGCGCTCCCGGGATTTAATAATAAAGGCCGATGAAAAAGAAAGGCAAGAATTGAAACGTTTTGATCTGCCATATGGTATTTTTTTGATTCTTCTTTTTTTTTGGTTAGCTGGATATTTTTTTGTGCAGTATGAAGATTTTCGCGATATGCAGCCCGCCACTCCAGAACAACTGCAAAGTATTATTCATGATGCGCCTTGCGCGGGTGAGGCTTTTCGGATGGCTCTTCAAACTAATACTGTGACTTCGTCAGCAACATTAACTTTTGGTGACGCAAAAAAGATGGCATCAGAATGCAAGGATAAAGAAGAGATTAAAGCAGTACGTGAAAAACAACTTAACGCACTGAACGATATGAGCAAATAATCAGGGGATGGATATGATGCTGTTTCTTCGAAAGTATGGATTTTTGTTTATCCCTCCAGTCTACTGGCTCATCTATCTGGGCGCCCGGTTGACTTACAATGGACTGACAGGAGAGTTTTCTGCTGATTTCCTTCAGGGTATTCGACATGAAGGCGTCTATATTATCTGTAGTCTGTGTGTATTTTATTTTTTCTGCTTAGAGGTGGAAGTTGGTGATGGGGAGTTCTCAGCGAACATTCTGTTCCTGATTGTTTTCTTTCATGTGGTTTTATTATTTATCACTCTGCTTATTTGTTTGTGGCAAGGGGAGGTGTTGTTGGATTCGATCTTTATGGGTCAGATTATTGCCTCCATGTGTTTATTGTTTTTTATTCCAGTGCTTTCCATTATAAGAAGGAGATTCTAGTGCGGATATGAATATTCTTCTTGCCATTTATTACCCTTGTTATTTTGAAATGCTCTTAAAGGAACGCCCGCATGAGTAATAACATCATCGATGCCGTCACCCAGGCAGTGAATTCACTGGTATCAGCACTGAAGCTGCCCGACGAATCCGCGAAAGCCAATGACACGCTGGGCAGCATGAATTTCCCCCAGTTCAGCCGTATTTTGCCCTATAAGGATTATGATTCCGCGACCGGGCTGTTTATTAATAACAAAACCATCGGTTTTATGTTTGAGGCGCGTCCTTTACCCGGTGCGGATAAAAGTATCGTCGCCACACTGGAGCATTTACTGCGCAGCAAACTTCCACGGGGCGTCCCGGTCAGTTTTCATCTGGTCTCCAGCAAACTGGTCGGCAATGATATCGACTACGGTCTGCGTGAATTCCGCTGGAGCGGTAAACAGGCTAAGAAGTTTAACGCCATCACCCAGGCCTACTATCTCCGGGCAGCGGAGACGAAGTTCCCCCTGCCTCCTGCACTGGATTTACCCCTGACGCTGCGTAACTACCGCGTGTACATCTCCTGCTGCGTGCCCCGGAAGAAAAACTCCACCACGCAAATTGTGGAGATGGAGAACCAGATTAAAATCCTGCGGGCGTCACTGGGCGGTGCCTATATTCCGACGCGTATCCTTGATGCTGCCGGGCTGGTCGAACTGATGCGCGAGCTTATAAACCCGGACCCGCACGAGATGTACCGCGTACCGTATAAGCTGGACCCCTATCAGGATCTGAACTATCAGTGTGTCGATGACAGCTTTGATATGCAGGTCACCGCCGGTCATCTGAAAATTGGCCGCCTGGGGCGTGACGGGAAAGAGTGCGTAACCCGGGTGACGAGCTACCATCTGGAGAGTGATCCGGAAATGGCCTTCCTCTGGACCTCCGCGGATAACTACGCCAACCTGCTTAACCCGGAGCTCTCCATTTCCTGCCCCTTTGTCATTACGCTGACGCTGATGGTGGAGGACCAGGTGAAGACCCAGAATGAAGCCAACATGAAATTCATGGACGTGGAGAAGAAAAGCAAAACCTCCTACGCGAAGTTTTTTCCGAACGTGATAAAGGAAATGCAGGAGTGGGGCGATATCCGCCAGCGACTGGCGACCAACCAGACCTCCCTGGTGTCCTACTTCTTTAATATCACCACGTACACCGCAGACAGCACAGAGGCCTCTCTCGCCGCTGAACAGCAGGTGCTCAACAGTTACCGTAAAGGCGGTTTCCAGCTGATCCCGGCCCGCTACCATCACCTGCGTAACTTTCTGGCCATGATGCCGTTCAAGTGTGGTGAGGGCCTGTTTAAAGAGCTGCAGGCGGCAGGCGTGGTGAAGCGGGCGGAGACGTTCCAGGTGGCTAACCTCCTGCCGATCGTCGCTGACAGCCCGCTGGCGCCGGCGGGACTCCTGGCGCCCACCTACCGAAATCAGCTGGCGTTCATCGACCTGTTCTACGAGGGAATGAACAATACCAATTTCAACATGGCAGTCTGCGGGACGTCCGGGGCGGGTAAAACCGGTCTGATTCAGCCCCTCATTCGCAGTGTGCTCGACTCCGGCGGGTTTGCCTGGGTGTTCGACATGGGCGATGGCTATAAGTCCCTGTGTGAAAACATGGGGGGCGTATACCTCGATGGCGATACCCTCAAGTTTAACCCGTTCGCCAACGTGCTGGATGATGCTCACTTCGACATGTCAGCAGAACGTATACGCGATCAGATGTCTGTCATGGCCAGTCCGAACGGCAACCTCGATGAAGTCCATGAAGGCCTGCTTCTGCAGGCAGTGCAGGCGGCCTGGTTAAGCAAGCGTAATCATGCACGCGTTGATGACGTAGTGCAGTTTTTACAGGACGCGAAGGACAGCGATGAATATGCTGATTCCCCAACAATCCGGGGCCGTCTGGACGAGATGATAATCCTGCTCGATCAGTACACGGTAAATGGGATCTACGGGGACTATTTCAACTCAGATACACCAACACTCCACGATGATGCCCGGATGGTGGTACTGGAGCTCGGTGGCCTGGAGTCGCGGCCATCTCTGCTTATCGCTGTGATGTTCTCATTGATTATTTACATCGAGAACAGGATGTATCAGTCACCGCGTGGCCTGAAAAAACTGAACGTCATCGATGAAGGCTGGAAGCTCCTTGATTTCAAGAATGAAAAAGTGGGTCAGTTCATCGAGAAAGGCTACCGTACCGCGCGTCGACATACCGGCGCATACATCACCATCACGCAAAATATCGTGGACTTCGACTCCCCGACCGCATCGAGCGCTGCACGCGCTGCCTGGGGGAACTCGTCATACAAGGCCATTCTGAAACAGTCAGCGAAGGAATTTGCCAAGTATAACCAGCTGTACCCGGATCAGTTCAGCAAGCTGGAGAAAGACATGATTAACGGCTTCGGTTCGGCCAAAGAGCAGTGGTTCAGCTCTTTTATGCTGCAGGTGGAAGCGAACTGCTCCTGGCACCGCCTGTTCGTCGACCCGCTCAGCCGGGCGATGTACTCCTCAAAAGGCCCGGATTTTGAGTACATGAAAGCGCGCCGGGAAGAGGGGGTCGATATCCACGATGCGGTGTACGGCCTCGCGTGTCGCAACTTTAAAGACGAAATGGCAGAGCTTGAATCCCGAATACCGGTGAATGACATTGAGGATAAACAGTGATGAAAAACAACACCGAACAGCCGGTCAGTACGACCTCTCATACCTTTCGCCGGATACCTGTCATCGTTGCTCTCGTGCTTTTCGCCCTGGCAACCAGCGCGTTTCTCTCACGCGTGGTTCTGGAGTACTCCACGCCGCGGGTGGTGGCTTTTGATATGAAGAAGACGCTCGACAGCTTTATGGACAGTGTGAGTCAGAAGCAGCTGACAGAGGCGCAGTCCAAAGCGCTCTCTGATCGGTTTAACGACGCGCTGGAGAAGAGTCTGGCGGAGTATCAGCAGCAGCATCATGTGGTCATTCTGGTTTCACCTGCCGTGGTTCAGGGCGCGCCCGATGTGACCCGCAACATCCAGCACGACATTGCCCGCCGGATGAAAGGAGAACAGTCATGATACGACTGAAAGACTGTCTGCTCGCCGCCTGCCTGTTATCGCCGCTGACTCAGGCGGCTGATCTCGGTACCTGGGGGGATTTATGGCCCGTCCGTGAGCAGGACATGCTGCAGCTCATCACGCAGCGTCTGCAGTCGCTGCAATCCTCTGGCCAGTGGGACCAGACGATGGACGCGTTTAAGCAGCGGGTTATCGAGAACAGTCAGCGTCCGGCGCCGGTGGAAGGCATTAAGCGTGCGGAGAAATACGAGCAGCGCTGGTTTGATCCCAGCATCCGACTGACCGAAGACCTGAAGGACAATGAGGGGCGGGTGTTTGCCCGCAAGGGCGAAGTGGTGAACCCGCTTAAAACCGTACCGTTTGTCCAGACCCTGTACTTCATCAATGGTGACGATGCCGACCAGCTGGCCTGGATGAAGCGTCAGGTGCCGGAAACCCTGATGAGCAAAATTATCCTGGTGCGTGGCAGTATCCCGGACACCTCCGCAGCGCTGGACAGCCGGATCTATTTCGACCAGAACGGTGTACTGAGCAAGCGATTTGGCCTGACGGCGGTCCCGGCGCGGATCACGCCGGCGCCCTCCGGTGAACGGCTGAATATTGAGACCTTCCCGCCCGTCCCGCACCCCTGATCTGAGGCTGCGTTTTATTCAAAAGAGGTAACCGATGCCGATGATACTGGCCTTAATAATCCTGCTCACGATGCTCTTGCTGACGCTAATGTGGTCCACCATCCGTAAGCAGGAGAATGTCATACGGGAACTCAGTACAAGAGAAAGCTGGCTGGAGAGAGAGGTTGAGCGTCTCAGGACCGATAACGAGAAGCTGTACCGCTGGCTGAGATACAACGGTGAAAAGGTTATCGATGAAATGACTTGTGAACTCGATGCACTGTCCGCCGTTCGCCAGACGAACAGGGATTCATACCGTCGCCAGCTTTACCTCTTCGACTGCCTGTCCCTGATGGTGTGGGCCGGGATGGAGGGCGCCGAAGACTCTACACGGGAAAAGGTCCGCAATAAAACCGATGCCCTCCGTCTTGTTCTCAGGGAGAAAACTGACAAATGAAAGCCATGTTTTTTTTAATCTGCATCGCGTTCTCAACGTTCAGTGGCCGCGCCGCCGCAGACCCCTCCTGTGAGGGCCGGTTTGTTAACCCGATCACCGATGTGTGCTGGCGCTGCATATTTCCTTTATCACTCGGCAGCGTGCAGGTTGGTAAAGGCGACCTGCCTGATACCAGCAATCCCGGCAGTCCCCTGCAGTTGTGTCCGGCGCCGCCACCGCTTTTTGTTCGTCCCGGCCTGGCCATCGGGTACTGGGAGCCGATGGCCATGACGGACGTCAGCCGTTCGCCAGGCTGTATGGTCAATCTGGGGGGCTTCAGTATCAATCTCGGCAAGACCGGCATGGGGACCGCGAGAAAGGACGACAAGCAGGTGAACGGCGCCTTCTATCACGTTCACTGGTACAAGTACCCGCTGACGTACTGGCTGAACATCATCACCTCTGCAGGCTGTCTGGAAGGCGGAGACATGGATATAGCCTATCTGTCCGAGATAGACCCGACCTGGGTGGACAGCAGCCTCACCACCATCCTGAATCCGGAAGCCATCCTGTTTGCCAACCCCATCGCGCAGGGCGCCTGCGCAGCGGATGCGCTGGCCAGTGCATTCCATATGCCACTGGATGTGCTCTTCTGGTGTGGTGGAAGTCACGGCTCACTTTACCCATTTAACGGCCAGGTCAGTAATGAGTCCAGCCCGCTGCAGTCGTCGGTACTGGTCAGTGAGCGTATGGCCTTCAAGCTCCACCGGCAGGGACAAATTATGGAGAGTATCGGGAAGGACAAGGCAGTCTGTTACGAATATCCCTCCCCGATCATCCCGAAAGAGCGCTGGCGCTATCAGATGGTGAACATGTATCCGGACAGTGGTCAGTGCCATCCGCTTGGACGCAGCGTGATGCGCTGGGAGGCCGGCAAAAATCCACCCAACACCCGCAA